>NZ_JANEWH010000055.1:0-29954 GCF_028069715.1 Kluyvera sp. Awk 3
TTTCTAAGTTAGTGCTTTCCAGACGACATGCCATACTACCTTCGTCAATCCCACCAGTACATCCATGTGGCAAAATATTTATTGGTCCGGTAACGACAACATAATAATAATTTTATTGCAGTAAAGGGAATAGAAACGGATGGGTTCAGTTTCCTGTTAATACTTTGCATAGTATTAAATAATTTTATATTCAGGAAATGAATCTTCGAATGGATACGGAGGTTTTATGTCGCCAGAATACTGCAAATTCGCGGTGATTATCAGCAAAATACCGGTAATGCAGTCTGGGCTCAGTACGATAATGGAAACACATTTTCCTGATTATGAGCTCAATTTTTGCCAGTCTCTTGAAGAGTTAACGTTACTTCAGTTACGTCGTACTGACGTAGTCATTGTTGATTTTTCGGGGGAGGTCAGACACCCTCGCGCGCTTTGCGAACAATACTACACGCTGTTGTCCCAATATCGTGATATTCACTGGATCTTCATGATTAGTCGGCAATATTACCCGCTCGCCGTTGAGTTTTTAATGCGCCCGGAAAGCACGTTGCTTTCAGATTCAGATCCCATTGAACGTCTTATCAAAGCCGTCCAGCAGGGGGGCGTCAGTACGGAAAAGATCAGTCAGACGCTGCTTTCCATGCAAAACAACGATGATATTGATGGTGAAAATGATCAATTAATTATGCTTACGCTATCAGAACGTAAGGTATTACGTCTGCTGGCTAAAGGCTGGGGAATTAATCAAATCGCCGCTCTATTGAAAAAGAGCAACAAGACGATCAGCGCGCAGAAAAATAGCGCAATGCGTCGGTTGTCATTGCGCAGTAATGCGGAAATGTATGCCTGGATCAATAGCAATCAAGGGATGAAGGAACTCAATCTCTACTCGGCTTATGGAGAACAAGCGGAATGGAAAAGCACAGCAGGAAGCAGTGCGTCGCTATCATAGAACATTGTATGATGGCTGAAATGGGGCTGCGTCATCTGTTGACGCATTCTCATTATCGGAATTTTACTTTTCACTTTTATCGATCTATTCGTGAATTTAAGCTGGCGCTCCGTCAGACCTCTTTTAATGTATTAATCTGCTGCCTGTCCGGTACAAGGGAGCCGCGGATTGAGTGTCTGCTTACGATGGAGGAGATTGCGCGTCATGACGCCGGAATAACACGTATCGTTCTGGCGAATGATAGCGTGGAGGCAGAACTCATTAAGCATCTCTCACCAACTTATCTTCACGGAGTACTGAGTAAATCCAGTCCGTTAGCGGAGCTTCAACAGCGTATGCAGGATCTACTGCGAGAGGCGGCGCTTGGTCATGAATACATTGATGCATCCTTACTGCATCATGAAAGTCGCAGCCTGAGTCCGACCGAAAATATTATTCTGCGTTATATGACTTACGGCTATTCGCTGATGGAAATTGCGCAGCGTCTGGATAGAAACATCAAAACTATCCGTGCGCACAAATTCAATGCGATGACGAAGCTCGGTGTGAATTCAGACGTTGGACTGCTGAGTGCCGCTGACTTATTGGTGTCTCTGCCCGACAGGAATATCGCATACAACCAGAGACCATCCCATTCTGTTTAATGGGATGATGGTAAGCAGACGTCAACCCACGTTGCCGAGGTCAGGCTGGCCATTCTTTGCGGAGAGATGCGTACCGCGCTATGAATGGCGCCTGCCGCCGGGAGAACTTCGTCATAGGCCTGCAGTGAGATATCGCAATAGACGTCCAGCGGGTTTTCCAGACCAAACGGGCATACGCCGCCGACGGGGTGTCCGGTCAGCATGACCACTTCATCACTGCTGAGCATGCGAGCCTTCGCCCCGAACGTTTCTTTCAGCTTTTTATTGTCCAGACGGGCATCGCCTTTGGCGACCACCAGAATGACACGGTCTTTGATCTTTAACGACAGAGTTTTGGCAATCTGTCCAGGCTCAACCTGGTGAGCGGCGGCGGCCAGCGCGACGGTCGCAGTGCTTTGCTCAAGCTCGATAATATTGATGTCTGGCGCGTGCTCGGCAAAGAATTCTCGTACAGACTGTAAGCTCATCATGGTCTCCTGATTTTTCGGCGAGTCACTCTGTCATAAAGCTACCTTGGTTGTAAATATATCGACTAAGTTGTGCAAAAATTGTTTGATTTCTGGATCTCCTTCACATTCGCTGCAACCGGTTACAGTAACCGGTTGCGGTTCGTGTTCAGTCGATTGATACTGCGAGGGTAACTTCCTTTGTATCCATAATAAGAGCCATATATGAACTGTATCCCTATGAACAATATGTCAGGTCGCGTTGCTGCAACCGCAGAGCGTTCACAGTTTGCCCAGTCGTATGTCGGCAAAATCGTTGTTGCTGTGCTTACGTCTAAAGCCTGTCAGGAGGGCTGCTATGTCTGCTAATCACGCTGCATTTAATTTGATATTTCGTTTTGTAGAAAACTACGTTAGTCCAGTTGCTGGGCGTATTTCATCTCAGCGCCACGTCATGGCTATCCGTGACGGCTTTATCTCTGCTATGCCTTTCATGATTGTGGGGTCGTTCTTGCTGGTATTCGCATACCCGCCATTCTCGCCGGATACCACCTGGGGCTTTGCTCGCGCATGGCTGGACCTGGCGAAACAGTTTGAAGGCCGCATTCTGACGCCGTTTGATATGACGATGGGCATTATGTCTATCTATATCTGTGCCGCCATCTCCTACAACTTAGGTAAACACTACGAAAAGACCAATCAGCTCGATCCCTTCATGTGTTCGATGCTGTCAATTATGGCCTTCCTGCTGGTTGCCGCACCGAAAACTAACGGCACTCTGCCGGTAGATAGCCTCGGCGGAACCGGGATCTTCACCGCCATCCTCGTCGCCGTTTATTGCGTAGAGATGATGCGTTTTCTGAAAATCCGCAACATCGGGATCCGTTTACCGGACCAGGTGCCGCCGATGATCAAAAACTCCTTCGACCTGCTGATTCCTGTGCTGGTGGTGGTGCTGACGCTTTATCCGCTGAGCCTGTTTATTCAGAGCCAGTTCGATATGCTGATCCCTCAGGCCATCATGTCGGTGTTCAAACCGTTAGTGTCCGCGGCTGACTCCTTACCGGCTATTCTGCTGGCGGTACTGATTGGCCACCTGCTGTGGTTCGCAGGGATTCACGGGGCGGCGATTGTATCCGGCATGCTGCAGATGTTCTGGCTGACCAACCTCGGTTTGAACCAGACCGCGCTGGCGCAAGGGGCACCGCTGCCGCACATCTTTATGGAAGCGTTCTGGACCTTCTTCATCGTGGTCGGCGGTTCAGGCGCCACCATGGGTCTGGTATTCTGCTATCTGCGTAGCCGCTCGGCACACCTGCGCTCGATTGGCCGTCTGAGCGTGGTGCCAAGCCTGTTCAACATCAACGAGCCGGTGATTTTCGGTACGCCTATCGTAATGAACCCGGTGTTCTTTATTCCGTTCCTGCTGGCGCCGATGGTTAACGCTATTCTGGCCTGGGCCGCAATGAAGCTGGATCTGATTGGCCGAGTGATCTCTGTTGTTCCGTGGACTGCGCCGGCACCTATCGGTGGCGCGTGGGCATTAGGTTGGGATTTCCGTGCGGCGATTCTGGTCGTGTTGCTGGCCTGTGTTTCGGCAATTATCTACTACCCGTTCTTCAAGGTGTATGAGAAACAGTTGCTGGCACAGGAAGAGGAAGAAGCACAGCGTTCGGCTGAAGAGAGCCAGCAGGTTGCTTAATGATTAGAAAATCGACGGGGCGTTATCGCCCCGTTGGTTATTTTAGCGTGCAGTCGCCGCATTGCTGGACGTCTGGCAGGCGATAGCGCTGACAGCAGGTACGCCGCGCCAAACGACCTTCTCTTACCACAACGGTACGCCAGAGCGGATTATCCTGACCATTCGCCAGCGTCTTGCTAAAGAAGTATCGCTGACGCAGTTGGTTCACCTGTTCTTCACCCAGTAAAGCCATCATTTCCCCGAGATACCAGTTAATTAAATAACCGGTATTACTCCAGATAAGCTTTCCATTAATGTCGCCAGTCGCTTCCAGCGCTTCAATAACCGGCGTGATTCCCTGAATCACCAGATGATCCATACGCTCGACGAGCGGCTTTTGGCTGGCGCGCAGATCGTGGCGTACGTCGACCCAGAAGCAGGCTGCACGGCCGGTTTCGTGGAATTCGACGTGGATATGTTCTGGCGAGACGGCGATAGCCGATTCTTCGGTCAGTAACGCCAGCATCAGCGGTGGTACCATCAGGCCGAGATACCACTGCGCCCAGAGTGAAATCAACGGCTTGTTTTCACGCGGCTGCGTTGGCTGGTTGCGGTAGATATGATCAGAGTAAATAGCCAGCAGAGAACGCAGTTCCGTTGGTTTTGCCCACTCGGCTAGCGTTCTGGCGTTGCCCGGCGGCGTCTCGTCCAGGCGAAACATCTCCAGCATATGCGGACGATGCTCGGCGATTTTCGCGCGTACCGAGTCAGCGAACGCGCGTTCCCACGAAGGAAGCGGCGCGCGCCAGATGAGATCATCAGCAATCGGAGCGGAACGATAGGCCATAGGATTAGCTAGATACAAAACTAAATGATAATGATTAGCAATCCTAGCTATAGATAAAAACAAGCGCAAGCGGTTTATCGCTCGCGCTTGTTTTTTGTGAACTCAGATGGCGGGAATCCGTTCGCTGGTCAGGGCGTTGTTACGCCCCTGGTGTTTGGCTTCGTACAGCGCCTTATCCGCCATCTGGATTGCCGCGTCGATATCGTTATCCTCTAACGGGGCAATGCCGATACTGACGGTGACATGGGTGGCGACACTGGCATTAAACATATGTGGGATCTTCAGATCGTAGACCTGCTGACGAATGCGCTCTGCCGTCAGGATGGCATTATTCAGATCACACTGCGGCAGCAGGACCAAAAATTCTTCGCCACCGTAGCGGGTCACAATGTCGCGAGAACGCACCGCATTGCGAATCGCGGCAGAAACACGCATCAGCGCCTGATCGCCCATCATATGGCCGTAGTGGTCGTTGTAGGCTTTAAAATGGTCGATATCCAGCAGCAGCACCGAATGTTGCGCCGGGCCAAGCGCTTTCAGGGAATCCAGGCGGAACTGGAAGCCGCGACGATTATACAAGCCGGTAAGTGGGTCGAGCATGCTCAGGCCGTTCAGCGTTTCGCGTTCCTCCAGCAGTTTGTACATCAACCCCTGGGCAAAGCTGTCGTTACGCCGCTGGATGATGTGCTGAATGGTAATGCCGATTAATGGTAGCGCGAAGCAGTAGACCATTCGCCACCACTCTTCCGAATTGCTGCTGAACAGGCAGACAATAAAAGTCGGTAATGAATGCAGCACAAAGGCAACGATATTATTTGAAAAGGCAATAGTTCCAACAAATAACACGCTAAATAGCGCAACCATTTGAAAGTTATCATTTACCGTGGGGAGTACAAAAGTTTTACTTAAAATATGCCAGCCCCACAGGCAGCCAAATATTGCCGAAACTATCGGCAGGTTGAGTTTTACTCTCGCGTATCGCCAGTTCCACAGCAGCATAGCGCCGCTGCCCACCGCAATGAGCATTGCCGGTAAGGGAAATATATGTACATCATATATCGGACTGAACACCGACAGCGCCGATGAGACCAAATTGAGAAACAAAAACAGCCGGAACGTTAGCTGATATTTTTGCGCACGCAGGGTGCGCCATGATTGTACAGTCATTGTTTGAAGTTGTAGTCAGCCTTAAATAAATAAGTAACTGCATCAAAAGCAACAATAATGCAGGAAGAGTTGTGCGTTTGCTTTATATTTGACATGTTGGTTTTTTAGACAACTTAACACCATATAATATTCATGTCATTAATGAATATGAAACCTTAGCGCAATAGCAGACAAATGACAAAAAAGACTATATGATATTGGTAATCATTATCATTTGAAGGTCTGGTTATGTTGCAAAAAACGTTAGGCAGCGGTTGGGGCGTAGTGCTTCCGGGAGTGATTATGGCGCTACTTAGCACCATGGAGCTTTCTGCCGATGTCTGGCGCGGAGTGATTGTCTGCGGGCTGCTGCTAAGCAGTGCGATGATCTGGCATCGTCAGCTAAGGCATTTTGTACTGTTGCCGTCTTGTATTGCGTTAATTGGCGGTATTGTACTGATTATAATGAATTTAAAATCGATGGGATGAAGCGAGAAAGGAAATCAGGAAGAGAACGAGGAAACTGGTGCGAGGGGGGGGACTTGAACCCCCACGTCCGTAAGGACACTAACACCTGAAGCTAGCGCGTCTACCAATTCCGCCACCTTCGCACAGATATCTCGTTACTTTTGTTATATCGCCTCGTTGGTGCGAGGGGGGGGACTCGAACCCCCACATCCTAAGGACACTAACACCTGAAGCTAGCGCGTCTACCAATTCCGCCACCTTCGCACAGTGCGAGCGATATAACGTGGATTATGGTGCGAGGGGGGGGACTTGAACCCCCACGTCCGTAAGGACACTAACACCTGAAGCTAGCGCGTCTACCAATTCCGCCACCTTCGCATACCATCGATTCTTTATGAAAGAATCGTTACCACGGAGGCGAATTCTAGAGATTTTACGCTGTGCGTCAATAGTTAATTATCGAAGACTGCGCGATTGCCGAAAAAAAAGGCGTTTATGCGGATTTTGCCGTTTTTTGCAGGCCGGATAAGCGTTAGCGCCATCCGGCCTTGTTCGATGCAGCGCCGGATAGCGGCGTAAATGCCTTATCCGGCCTGCATTGATTAGGCTTTTTTCGCCTGACGGGTCATAACGGTGCGGTACACCTTGAAACGGCCAGTCTGGGCAATGACTTCATGGAAGCCAAAGGTCTCATCCAGCACTGCCGGATACGGCAGGAAGGCGTTGGCCACGATGCGTAGCTCGCCGCCGCTGTTCAGATGACGCACGGCGCCACGAATCAGCGTTTGCGCGGCGTCCAGGCTGGTCTGCATGCCATCGTGGAACGGCGGGTTGGAGATGATCATATCGAAACGACCGTTCACCTCAGAGAAGACGTTGCTCGCCAGCACGTCGCCTTCAATGCCATTTGCCGCCAGGGTTGCGCGGCTGGCTTCGACCGCCGGAGCGCTCACATCGCACAGGGTCAAACGAACCTTCGGCGAGTGGCTGGCCAGCGTCGCCGCCAGCACGCCCGCGCCGCAGCCGACGTCCAGCACTTTACCTTTGGTGTGTGGTGTCAGGGTGGAGAGCAGCAGCTGGCTGCCGACATCCAGCCCGTCACGGCTGAAGACGCCCGGTAGGGTCTTAATGGTCAGCTTATCAAGCTGATATTCGCCCCAGAATGTTTCCGCATCGAACGAAGGCTGTTTTTCCAGACGACCGTGATACAGGCCGCAGCGGCGAGCGCTGTCGACTTTATTCAGCGGTGCGAACTCTGCCAGCATCTGTTCGGCGCTGCGCACGCCGCTGCGGTTTTCGCCAATGACGAAAATATCGGTACCCACCGGCAGCAGAGACAGAATGTTCATCAGCTGGAACTGGGCTTCCGGTTTGTTCTTTGGCCAGTAGTAGATAAAGGTGTCGCTGTCGGCGACGTCTTCCGCTTGCGCCACAAGTCCAAAGCGAACGTTGTCGCCCATCTGGCGGCTCAGCACCTGCCAGTGGTGAAACTGCTGGGTATGTGCGCGGCTTGCGGCGGTCTCAAGACGTGCGGGCAGGTCATCCTGCAGATCGCCGGCAAAGAAAATACGGCTCTGTTCGAAATCGTCACTGTGGCGCAGCAAGACTTCACTTGCCGGGGTAAAAGCAGACATGAATGGTTCCTCATTAAACTCAGGCCGCGATTATACACGTCATCCTTCAAGTTGCCTCTATGTTGGCTGCACTCATTCACCCCAGTCACGTACTTTTGTACGCTCCTGGGGATTCATTCGCTTGCCGCCTCGATGCAACTCGAATGATTTTGTGTATATAGAGTGTAATTGGCGCAGTTTCGATGAATTTGCTATATTTGCGCCCTTGATAGACAGGAGCGTTGCACATGACATCCCGGCGGGACTGGCAATTACAACAGTTGGGTATTACTCAGTGGTCACTACGTCGCCCTGGGGCGCTGCAGGGTGAAATTGCGATTACGCTTCCACAGCACGTTCGCTTAGTCATTGTCGGCGAGGATCTGCCCGCGCTGACGGAACCGCTGATGGGCGATATTCTGCGCGCGCTGCGTCTGACGCCGGACCAGGTTTTACCGCTGACGCCCGATCGCGTCGCGATGCTGCCGCAGGAGAGCCGCTGCCACTGCTGGCGGCTAGGTAATGATGAGCCCGTCACGCTGGAAGGGGCGGTGATTTCGACGCCGCCGTTTAATGAACTGCAAGCCAGCGCGCCCGCGCGCGCCGCGCTTTGGCAACAAATTTGCGCCCATGAACACGATTTCTACCCTCAGCACGACTGATTTACCCCGCGCCTTCGCGATTGAAACGCGCGCTCATGCGTTCCCCTGGAGTGAAGCAACCTTCGCCAGTAATCAGGGAGAGCGCTATCTGAACCTGCAGCTGTCGGTCGATGGTGAAATGGCCGCCTTTGCGATCACGCAGGTGGTGCTGGATGAAGCGACGCTGTTCAATATTGCCGTCGACCCGGCATATCAGCGCCGTGGGCTAGGGCGCGAGCTGCTTGAACATCTCATTGATGCGTTAGAAGCCCAGGGCGTGGTCACGCTATGGCTGGAAGTCCGCGCGTCAAATCATGCCGCCATTGCCCTGTATGAAAGTTTAGGCTTTAACGAGGCGACGATCCGTCGCAACTATTATCCCACGGCAGAAGGCCGCGAGGATGCCATTATTATGGCGCTGCCCATCAGTATGTAAGACAAGGTGAAAAGATGATGAAGTGGGACTGGATTTTCTTCGATGCCGACGAGACGCTGTTTACGTTTGACTCGTTTAGCGGCTTACAGCGGATGTTTCTCGACTATAGCGTGACCTTTACCGCGGAAGATTTCCAGGACTATCAGGCGGTGAATAAGCCGCTGTGGGTCGATTACCAGAACGGCACGATCACTTCTCTCCAGCTTCAACATCAGCGCTTTACCGGCTGGGCGGAACGTCTGAACGTTCACCCGGGCGATCTGAACGATGCCTTTATGAACGCGATGGCGGAGATTTGTGCGCCCTTGCCGGGGGCGGAATCACTGCTGAACGCTCTGAAAGGCAAAGTGAAAATGGGGATTATCACAAACGGTTTTACCTCATTACAGCAAACGCGTCTTGAGCGTACTGGCTTTAGCAATCACTTTGATTTGCTAATCATTTCTGAAGAAGTCGGCGTCGCCAAACCGGATCGCCAGATCTTTGATTACGCCCTTGAACAAGCCGGTCATCCGGACCCTTCCCGCGTGCTGATGGTCGGCGATACCGCCGAGTCTGATATCCGCGGTGGAATGAACGCCGGCTGGGCAACCTGCTGGCTGAATGCGCACCAGCGCGCGCTGCCGGAAGGCATCACGCCTGACTGGACGGTAACCTCATTGCCTGAACTGGAGCGACTCCTGTGTAAACAGTGATTGCCAGCCCCCCTTTGATGGGTAAAATAGCCGCAATTTTTTCGTATTCAACATGCGCGGCGCGTTGCCGCGTTTACTAAGAAGATTGAATTATGACGTTGTCTCCTTATTTGCAAGAGGTGGCCAAGCGCCGCACTTTTGCCATTATTTCTCACCCGGATGCCGGTAAAACGACGATTACTGAAAAGGTGCTGTTATTCGGACAGGCCATTCAGACCGCCGGTACGGTAAAAGGCCGTGGTTCCAGCCAGCATGCGAAATCCGACTGGATGGAGATGGAAAAGCAGCGTGGTATCTCGATTACCACGTCGGTAATGCAGTTCCCATACCGTGACAGCCTGGTGAACCTGCTGGACACCCCGGGGCACGAAGACTTCTCCGAGGATACCTATCGTACGCTGACAGCGGTCGACTGCTGCCTGATGGTCATCGACGCCGCGAAAGGCGTAGAGGATCGTACCCGCAAGCTGATGGAAGTCACCCGTCTGCGTGATACGCCGATCCTGACCTTCATGAACAAACTCGACCGTGATATCCGCGATCCGATGGAAGTGCTGGATGAAGTTGAGCGCGAGCTGAAAATCGGCTGTGCGCCGATTACCTGGCCGATTGGCTGCGGCAAGCTGTTCAAAGGCGTTTACCACCTCTATAAAGATGAAACCTATCTGTATCAGACGGGTAAAGGCCACACCATTCAGGAAGTGCGTATTGTTAAAGGGCTGAACAGCCCTGAGCTGGACGCGGCGGTGGGTGAAGAGCTGGCCCAGCAGCTGCGTGACGAGCTGGAACTGGTGCAGGGTGCGTCCAACGAGTTCGATAAAGAGCTGTTCCTGGCAGGGGAAATTACTCCGGTCTTCTTCGGTACCGCGCTGGGCAACTTCGGCGTTGACCATATGCTCGACGGTCTGGTGGAGTGGGCGCCAGCGCCGATGCCGCGTAAAACCGATACCCGCCTGGTGGAAGCGCAGGATGAGAAGTTCTCCGGCTTCGTGTTTAAAATTCAGGCCAACATGGACCCGAAACACCGCGACCGCGTGGCGTTTATGCGTGTGGTGTCGGGGAAATATGAAAAAGGCATGAAGCTGCGTCAGGTGCGTATCGGTAAAGATGTGGTTATCTCTGACGCGCTGACCTTTATGGCGGGCGACCGTTCGCACGTTGAAGAAGCCTATCCGGGCGACATCATCGGGCTGCACAACCACGGTACCATCCAGATCGGCGACACCTTTACTCAGGGCGAGATGATGAAGTTCACCGGTATCCCGAACTTCGCGCCGGAACTGTTCCGTCGTATCCGTCTGAAGGATCCGTTGAAACAGAAACAGCTGCTGAAAGGGCTGGTACAGCTGTCGGAAGAGGGCGCGGTGCAGGTGTTCCGTCCGATTGCCAACAACGATCTGATCGTGGGCGCCGTGGGTGTACTGCAGTTCGACGTGGTCGTTGCGCGTCTGAAAAGCGAATACAACGTTGAAGCGATTTACGAATCGGTGAACGTCGCCACCGCCCGTTGGGTAGAGGGTAAAGACGCGAAGAAATTTGAAGAGTTCAAGCGTAAAAACGAAGTTCAGCTGGCGTTGGACGGTGGCGATAATCTGACCTACATCGCCCCGACCATGGTAAACCTGAACCTGACTCAGGAACGTTATCCTGACGTTGAGTTCCGCAAAACTCGCGAGCACTAAAACCCCCTTCAGGGTGCAGCAGCCGCTGCACCCTGACACTTTTCCTTCCTTTTTAGCCTGTTACGGAAAGTTCTTAATTCCGCTCCTTTTTCCATTAACTGTCTATTTTTTGCCCAACGAAGCGGGCGCTTTCAAAATTGTGATCTATATTTAACAAAGCGATGACATCTGTGTCGGCTTTAAATTCTGTTAGTCGCGCCATGTAAAGTGCTTAAAGCTGACACTTATTTTCATCGCAATATTAATAACTGGATAAGGGCGCGTTTTCGCGGTGATTTGTGACCCGAAGAATTGGGACTGTCGTGAAATATGTGGTCAGGGGCTTCGTCCCCTATTCAGCAATGCAACCTGCGTGTTGCAAATGCTCAAATTGCGGGCAAAACATACAGGAATATTTTGATGATGAAAAAACTGACGATGTCTAAAACGCTGCTTGCCGTGATGCTGACTTCTGCTGTGGCTACCGGTTCCGTCTACGCAGAAACGACAACGATGGATAAGGCTCAGGCCAGTGCTGAAAGTGCAGGGAATAAAGTGGGTAACTTTATGGATGACAGCACCATCACGGCAAAAGTTAAAGCCGCCCTGCTGGACAACGAGAGTATTAAGAGCACGGATATCTCTGTGAAAACAGACAAAAAAGTCGTGACCCTGAGCGGCTTTGTACAAAGTCAGGCGCAGGCGGAAGCGGCTGTCGCAGCGGCGAAAACCGTTGAGGGCGTTGCTTCTGTGAGTGACAAACTCCACGTCCGCGACAGTAAAGAAAGCTCGATAAAAGGCTATGCCGGTGATACGGCAACGACCAGCGAAGTGAAAGCCAAGCTGCTGGCTGACGACATCGTACCCTCACGTAACGTGAAAGTTGAGACGACAGACGGCGTTGTGCAGCTGTCGGGTACCGTGGAATCCCAGGCGCAAAGCGAGCGTGCGGAAAGCGTCGCTAAAGCCGTTGAAGGTGTGAAAAGCGTCAAAAATGATCTGAAAGTGCAGTAATAAGTGGTCATCTTGTCTCCTGAAATTTGGCAGGAGACAAGATGTGCACCACACTAAAAAAAGTGCCGATGGGTGGCCTGGACGCTCATAGCAAGCGGGCGACATTAACTATGGTAAAGGAGAAGCTTATGTTTCGTTGGGGCATTATATTTCTGGTTATCGCGTTAATTGCCGCCGCATTAGGATTTGGTGGACTGGCAGGTACCGCTGCATGGGCAGCGAAAATCGTGTTTGTTGTGGGGATTATCATCTTCCTGGTGAGCCTGTTTACCGGGCGTAAACGGCCCTAGAGCATCGCGTACGAAATAGCATGAAATCAAAGCCAGTCCAGCGGACTGGCTTTATTAGTTTTAGCCGACGCGAATTTAGGCTACTTTGTTAGTCTGAGAACTAAAAAACAGGTAGGTAGAGGTGGGGCAGCGTATACCCGTCACGCTTGGCAATATTGCGCCATTATCGCTGAGGCGTTTCACTCCTGGTCGCATGGCGCTGGTCTGCGAGGGGGGAGGGCAACGTGGTATCTTCACCGCAGGGGTGCTTGATGAGTTTATGCGGGCACAGTTCAACCCCTTCGATCTCTACTATGGCAGCTCGGCGGGGGCGCAGAATATTTCTGCCTATCTGTGTAACCAGCCGGGATACGGGCGTAAAGTCATCATGCGTTACACCACCCGGCGGGAGTTTTTCGACCCGGTTCGTTTTGTCCGCGGCGGCAACCTTATTGACCTGGATTGGCTGGTCGGCTCAACCGCTGGGCAAATGCCGCTGGCAATGGACACCGCCGAACGCCTGTTTGAACGGGGAAAATCCTTTTATATCTGTGCCTGTCGCAGTGATGACTATACGCCGAGCTATTTTTCACCCAACCGGCACAACTGGCTCGATATTATTCGGGCGTCCAGCGCGATTCCGGGCTTCTATCGCCCCGGCGTGGCGCTGGATGGGATTAGTTACTTTGATGGCGGCGTGAGCGATGCGATCCCGGTGCGCGAAGCAGCAAAGCAGGGGGCGAAGACGCTGGTGGTGATCCGCACCGTGCCATCTCAGATGTACTATACGCCGCAGTGGTTTAAACGAATGGAACGCTGGCTGGGGGAGAGTAGCCTGCAGCCGCTGCTGAATCTGGTGCAACACCATGAAACCAGCTATTCCGAAATCCAGAAATTTATCGAGAACCCCCCGGGTAATCTGCGTATTTTTGAAATCTATCCGCCGAAACCGTTGCTGAGTATGGCGCTTGGCAGCCGCATTCCCGCCCTGCGGCAGGATTACAAAACAGGGCGTTTGTGCGGTCGCTATTTTCTGGCGACTATCGGGAAGCTGTTGGCGGAAAAACCGCCGTTAGCACGTCATATTTCACCCGTCGTGAGGTCTATTCCTACGCTACCGGTCGCAAACGATATTCCTACGGCGGCGATGTCCGACGTATCGCCCATCAATGACACTCTCTTCAATAATGAGGATCTGGCTTGAACAGCAGCTTCATTGATACCCATTGCCATTTTGATTTTCCACCGTTTACCGGCGATGAAGAGGCCAGTCTTCAACGCGCGGCGGCAGCTGGTATTAGCAAGATAGTGATCCCGGCAACCGAGGCTGACAATTTCACTCGTGTGCTGGCGTTAGCCGAACGCTTTCCTTCTTTGTATGCCGCGATTGGCCTGCATCCCATTGTTGTGGAACGCCATAGCGATGAGAGCCTGGCGCAACTGGAAGTGGAACTCTCCCGTAAGCCCCCCAAATTGGTTGCGGTGGGAGAAATTGGTCTCGATCTCTACCGCGAAAACCCGCAGTTTGAACGCCAGCAGTACCTGCTGGACGCACAGCTGCGGCTAGCCAAACATTACGATCTGCCGGTAATCCTTCATTCGCGACGCACGCACGACAAGCTGGCGCTGCATCTGAAGCGGCACAACCTGCCGAGAACAGGGGTGGTGCATGGTTTTTCCGGTAGTCTGCAACAGGCTGAGCGGTTTGTGCAGTTAGGCTATAAAATTGGCGTCGGCGGCACGATTTCGTATCCGCGCGCCAGTAAGACGCGTGACGTGATGGCCCGGTTGCCGCTTTCGGCGCTGGTGCTGGAAACCGATGCGCCGGATATGCCGCTCAATGGCTATCAAGGGCAGCCTAATCGCCCTGAGCGCATTGCCGAGGTGTTTACGCATCTGTGTGCGCTGCGCCCGGAATCACCGCAACAGATAGCTCATACCCTTTACGAGAATACCTGTGCGCTCTTTTTGGGCTTGTAGGGTGACTTAGGTCTCGTTATTGAGTATTAACTCTCCGCTATTGCGAAAAACCTGTGACATTAAACGAAAAATATAATTGCGGAACGTTATAATCGGCCTCGCTGGTTTGCCGTAATCTTTATATTTTTCAATACACAGGGACTCTGTATGCAAATCCTCATGGGACTTATCGGCATGGTGGTGCTGCTCGCCATTGCCTTACTTCTATCGAGTAATCGTAAAGCAATCAATCTTCGCACCGTGCTGGGAGCCTGGCTTTTGCAGGTGGGCATCGGTGCATTAATCCTCTATGTGCCTGCCGGGCGTAAGGTGCTGTTGGCGATGTCGGAAGGCGTGGCTAACGTTATCGCTTACGGCAACGAAGGGATCGGCTTCCTGTTCGGCGGTCTGGTATCCGACAAGATGTTTGAAGTCTTTGGCGGCGGTGGTTTCGTCTTTGCGCTGCGCGTGCTGCCGGTCATCGTCTTCTTCTCCTCGCTGATTGCCGTGTTGTATTACCTCGGCATTATGCAGTTTGTCATCCGTATTCTCGGGGGCGGCCTGCGCAAGGTGCTCAAAACGTCGCGTACCGAATCACTTTCTGCGACTGCGAACATCTTCGTTGGCCAGACGGAAGCGCCGCTGGTTGTCCGTCCGTACATTGCCACGATGACGCGTTCTGAGCTGTTTGCCGTAATGTGCGGCGGTCTGGCATCAGTAGCCGGTTCCGTGCTGGCGGGTTACGCGCAGATGGGCGTGCCGTTGGAATATCTGATTGCCGCATCGTTTATGGCGGCGCCGGGTGGCCTGCTGTTCGCTAAGATTATGGTTCCGGAAACCGAAACGCCGCAGGATTCCCCTACGCTGGAGCAGAATTCGAAAGATCCGGATGCTCCAACTAACGTGCTGGACGCCGCGGCATCGGGCGCGGCATCCGGGATGCAGCTGGCGCTGAACGTGGGCGCAATGCTGCTGGCGTTTATCGCGCTGATTGCGTTGCTGAACGGTATCCTCTCTGGCGTGGGCGGCTGGTTCAACTACCCGGAACTGTCGTTGCAGCTGATCCTGGGCTGGGTGTTCTCGCCGCTGGCGTGGGTTATTGGGGTACCGTGGAGTGAAGCGACGGTAGCAGGCTCGTTTATCGGCCAGAAGCTGGTGATTAACGAATTTGTGGCCTACATGAACTTCGGCGAATACCTGAAGGCGGATGCAGAAGTGGCGGCAGCAGGGCTACAGGTCATTTCAAACCACACCAAAGCGATTATCTCTTTCGCGCTGTGTGGGTTTGCTAACCTCTCGTCTATTGCCATTCTGATTGGCGGCCTGGGCAGCATGGCGCCGAAGCGCCGTCAGGATATTGCCCAGTTGGGCCTGAAGGCGGTGGCCGCCGGGACGCTCTCCAACCTGATGAGCGCCACCATTGCCGGCGTGTTCCTCGCCCTATAAGTACAGCGCCGGAGGGATAATTTGCGTTATTCCTCCGGCACGTAGCGCCTGGCTTAAGGCTTCGATATCCTGAGGCCCGGCGCTACGCCATGTTCTGGCTTCACCATAAACGCCATGTGCATGAAAAGCGTTCAGACGAATAGTCACCTCACCCAGCCCGCCGATAAATCCGCTCAGCGCCTCCGCCTCCTGTAGATAATCCGTTTGGTCGGGAATGACTAACAATCGCAGTTCAGCCAGCATGTCGTGTTCAGCCAGCCATTGAATGCTTTGCTTTATCCGCACGTTGCTTCTGCCGGTCAGCGCGAGATGACAGGCATTGTCCCAGGCTTTTAAATCGACCATCACGCCGTCACACACCGGACGCAGCTTTTCCCAGCCGCCGATGGGCAATTCACCATTGCTGTCGACCAGACAGGTCAGATGCTTAAGCGCCGGTGTGGCCTTCAGGCGAGTGAACAGCTCGCAGACAAACGGCAGTTGAGTGGTGGCTTCGCCGCCGCTGACGGTAATGCCTTCAATAAACGGCGCCACCTTGCTGATGTGCTCAATCACCTGCTCAACGCTCATCGACTGCGCCATCGGCGTTGCCTGCTGCGGGCACAGGTGCAGGCAGGTATCGCACTGCTGGCAGACGTCGGGTTGCCACACCACGCGACCAGCCTCAAGGCTGAGCGCCTGATGCGGACACTGCGGCACGCATTCGCCGCAATCGTTGCAGCGCCCCATAGTCCACGGATTGTGGCAGTTCTTACAGCGGAGGTTGCAGCCCTGCAGGAACAGGGCCAGGCGGCTGCCCGGCCCGTCGACGCAGGAGAACGGGATAATCTTACTGACTAAAGCGCATCTGCTGTTCATGGCTCACGACACGAGGTTGACGTTCCAGAATACGGGTATTACGCGCGGCTTCTTCACCGAGCCAGGTAGTATTGGTACGTGAGCCTTCCGCGCGGTATTTTTCCAGATCGGACAGGCGCACCATATAGCCGGTGACGCGCACCAGATCGTTACCGCTGACGTTAGCACTGAATTCACGCATCCCCGCCTTGAACGCGCCAAGGCACAGTTGCATCACCGCCTGCGGGTTACGTTTCACGGTTTCATCGAGGGTCAGAATGTCGCTAATGCCCGCGGCGTAGAAAGCATGGTGCGGTGCGACGGCCAGCAGATGGCTAATCGGGTCCGGTTCATCGCCGTAAGGCAGACGCGCGCCCGGCGTGGTACCGGTGTCGGAGCTGATGCCAGACTGTGCGTGTAGCAGCGCGCGCTGCTGCCAGCCGTACTGCACCGGCGTTTGGGCGACGAACTCGGCCAGCGCCGCGCTGATGCGATAAGCCAGCGTATTGGCCTGCTCATCTTTACCGTAGCGCCCGGCAATGCCGTTGCGTTCACACAGGATGTTGACCGCTTCCGCCAGCGAGTAGATCCCGAACATCGGTACAAAACGGTCCGGGCTTATCAGCCCTTCGCTCACCAGGAAGCTATTCTCAAAGAAGTGAGATTGCTCGTAGAGGAAGCGACAGCGGGCATCAATGATATCGATTTGCAGCTGGCAGTAGTGTGGCAGGACGCGGCTGAAGAAATCGTCAATCGAGTCGCTGCGTTGGGCAACCTGCTGCAGATTCATGCGAACCAGGGTGCTGCCGCCGCCGGCGATCGGCAGAGAGTTGTAACAGCTCACGATGCCATATTGGCCTTTTGTGAATATTTTATCATTTACCGGGCCGTTCGCGATATGTGGTTTACTGCACTCGCAAATATTTTGTGCCACCTGTAACAGCAGATCGTCAGGTGTAATTTGCGGATCGTAGATAAAGGTTAGATTAGGCGCAACCTGCTTTAATTCAGCATCAGCACGTAAAATGGCGCGCGTAATCGGCGTATCGTGCGGGCCAATGTTTACGTGTGTGAAGGCATCGGGCAGCGTGCGATCGAGATAGCGCCAGAAACGTTTTATTCGAACATCGATTTCATCTTGTGTTAGAATTCTAACATATGGTGACAGCAACGCATCAAGATGGCCGAGATACACCGGCATCGCCGTCACAGAAGGAACATGGTGATACAGGATGGTTAGCAGCGACAGGGCGTCGTCCAGATCCTGCGCACCTTCCAGCTCCAGCCATGCGGAGCCGTTGGCGAGAAAACGTTCGTAGTCCGGCAGGACATAGCGCGGTTTGTAGGGGGCGTGTCCTTCGAACATATCGCAGATAACGCCCTCGCTCAGCGCGGCTTGCGCCTGCTCTGATAGCTCAGGATAGGGCAGGGCATTCTCGGCTTCTAATGCCAGGAAATGGCGTTTTTGTTCCGGGGATAACACGGAGCTTGTCACAATTTGCTGGCAGTGTTGCAGCAGTGATGATTCTGGCGAAGTAGACATGTTGAGTTCCTCAGACGAGCGATGCGCGAAGTGTATGAGAAACGAAGAAGGCATCTTTTGATCCGAGCCGTTGAAGTGGTGCTTTATGGCTCATCTTTGGTGGCAAAGTTTGATTAAGATCTCGTTGTTGTTATGCAAATTTGTACGAAGCTTTCACTAAGTGTGATGAAAGTCGAAGTGTGAGCGCGGGGCGGTGTTACAATAATCACAGACCCGCAAGGTAACGATTTAAACGGCAATACGCCGTTGGAGAGCAAAATGACTGATTTAAAGGCAAGCAGCCTGCGTGCACTGCAACTGATGGACTTAACCACCCTGAACGAAGATGACACCGATGCGAAAGTGATCGCCCTCTGCCATCAGGCGAAAACGCCGGTGGGCAACACCGCCGCTGTCTGCATCTATCCGCGTTTCATCCCGATCGCGCGTAAAACGCTGAAAGAGCAGGGAACGCCTGACATCCGTATTGCCACCGTGACTAACTTCCCGCACGGCAATGACGATATTGATATTGCTCTGGCGGAAACCCGCGCGGCGATTGCCTATGGCGCTGACGAAGTTGACGTGGTCTTCCCGTACCGCGCGTTGATCGCCGGGAACGAGCAGGTTGGTTTTGATCTGGTCAAAGCCTGTAAAGACGCCTGTGCGGCGGCTAACGTGCTGCTGAAAGTGATCATCGAAACCGGTGAACTGAAAGAAGAAGCGCTGATTCGTAAAGCGTCTGAAATCTCTATCAAAGCCGGCGCTGATTTCATCAAAACCTCTACCGGTAAAGTGCCGGTGAACGCGACCCCAGAAAGCGCACGCATCATGATGGAAGTGATCCGTGATATGGGCGTACAGAAAACCGTGGGCTTCAAGCCTGCTGGCGGCGTGCGTACCGCAGAAGACGCGCAGCTGTTCCTGTCTATCGCGGACGAACTGTTTGGCGCGGACTGGGCTGACTCCCGTCACTACCGCTTCGGCGCTTCTTCTCTGCTGGCTAGCCTGCTGAAGGCGCTGGGCCACGGCGACGGTAAGAGCGCAAGCAGCTACTAAGTTTGCATGTTCGACGGGTGTACCCTCACCCGCCCCTCTCCCTGGAAGGGCGAGGGAGAAAACCGGGTAACGTCATGACAGACAAACGATGTCATACGGTTCCCTCTCCCCACGGGGGAGAGGGCTAGGGTGAGGGGGCATCCCCGCAGCCTCGCTATTAACTCCAAAGGAGGGTACCTTGTTTCTCGCTCAAGAAATTATTCGCAAAAAACGTGATGGCCTGGCGCTGAGTGATGAAGAAATTCGTTTCTTTATCAACGGCATTCGCGACAACACCATCTCTGAAGGGCAGATTGCCGCGCTGGCGATGACCATTTTCTTCCATGATATGAGCATGCCGGAGCGTGTCTCGCTGACCATGGCGATGCGAGATTCAGGCACCGTCCTGGACTGGAAGAGCCTCAACCTCAACGGCCCGATTGTCGACAAGCACTCTACCGGAGGCGTCGGCGACGTCACTTCGCTGATGCTTGGCCCGATGGTAGCGGCCTGCGGTGGCTATATTCCGATGATCTCCGGTCGCGGCCTCGGCCATACCGGCGGCACGCTCGACAAACTGGAAGCCATTCCGGGCTTCGACATCTTCCCGGACGACAACCGTTTCCGTGAAATTATTAAAGACGTGGGTGTGGCGATTATTGGGCAGACCAGCTCGCTCGCACCGGCGGACAAACGTTTTTACGCCACCCGCGACATTACCGCGACGGTGGACTCCATCCCGCTGATCACCGCTTCCATCCTCGCCAAAAAACTGGCGGAAGGTCTGGACGCGCTGGTGATGGATGTGAAAGTCGGCAGCGGTGCGTTTATGCCGACCTACGAACTCTCTGCTGCGCTGGCGGAAGCCATTGTCGGCGTTTCCAATGGCGCAGGCGTCAAAACCACGGCGCTGCTGACTGACATGAATCAGGTGCTGGCCTCCAGTGCGGGTAATGCGGTGGAAGTACGTGAGGCCGTGCAGTTCCTGACAGGTGAATATCGCAACCCGCGTCTGTTCGACGTCACGATGGCGCTGTGCGTGGAGATGCTGATCTCCGGCAAGCTGGCGAAAGACGACGCCGAAGCGCGTGCCAAACTGCAGGCGGTACTGGATAACGGTAAAGCAGCGGAGATCTTTGGCCGGATGGTTGCGGCGCAGAAAGGCCCGACCGACTTCGTTGAAAACTATGCGAAATATCTGCCAACGGCGATGCTGAGCAAAGCTGTCTATGCTGATACTGAAGGTTTCGTCAGCGCGATGGACACCCGCGCGCTGGGTATGGCGGTGGTTTCTATGGGCGGCGGCCGTCGTCAGGCGTCTGACACCATTGACTACAGCGTTGGCTTTACCGACATGGCTCGTCTGGGCGACAGCATCGACGGGCAGCGCCCGCTGGCGGTGATTCATGCGAAAGATGAATCAAGCTGGCAGGAAGCGGCGAAAGCCGTCAAAGCGGCAATTAAACTGGACGATAAAGCCCCAGAAATTACACCGACAGTCTATCGTCGTATTACCGAATAGCGATATACTGATCTGATCGCTTTTTTGCAGCGCAAGATGTATGGAGAACAAGATGAAACGTGCATTTATTATGGTGCTGGACTCCTTTGGGATTGGTGCAACGGAAGACGCTGACCGCTTTGGCGACGTTGGCGCGGATACCATGGGCCACATTGCCGAAGCCTGCGCCAAAGGTGAGGCTGACCACGGTCGTAAAGGCCCGCTGACGCTGCCTAACCTGACCCGTCTGGGCCTGGTGAAAGCCCATGAAGGCTCAACGGGTAAAATTGCTGCCGGAATGGACGGCAACGCGGAAGTGGTGGGCGCATACGCTTGGGCGCATGAGCTCTCCTCCGGTAAAGATACGCCGTCAGGCCACTGGGAAATTGCCGGCGTGCCGGTACTGTTCGACTGGGGCTATTTCAGCGACCACGAAAACAGCTTCCCACAAGAACTGCTGGATAAACTGGTTAAGCGTGCCAATCTGCCGGGCTACCTCGGCAACTGCCACTCTTCCGGTACGGTCATTCTGGACCAGCTCGGCGAAGAGCATATGAAAACCGGCAAGCCGATTTTCTACACCTCCGCTGACTCCGTGTTCCAGATCGCCTGTCACGAAGAGACCTTTGGCCTGGATAAACTCTACGAGCTGTGTGAAATCGCGCGTGAAGAGCTGACCGAAGGCGGCTACAACATTGGCCGCGTTATCGCGCGTCCGTTTATCGGCGACAAAGCGGGTAACTTCCAGCGTACCGGCAACCGTCACGACCTGGCCGTTGAACCGCCAGCGCCGACCGTGTTGCAGAAACTGGTGGACGAGAAAAACGGCCACGTGGTTTCCGTCGGTAAGATTGCGGACATTTACGCTAACTGTGGCATCACTAAGAAAGTGAAAGCCACCGGTCTGGACGCGCTGTTCGACGCGACCATCAAAGAGATGAAAGAAGCGGGCGATGAGACCATTGTTTTCACCAACTTCGTCGACTTCGACTCGTCCTGGGGCCACCGTCGCGACATCGCGGGCTATGCCGCAGGCCTGGAACTGTTCGACCGCCGTCTGCCAGAGCTGATGGAGCTGGTGGGGGAAGATGACATTCTGATCCTGACCGCTGACCACGGCTGCGACCCGAGCTGGACCGGTACTGACCATACCCGTGAGCACATTCCGGTGCTGATCTACGGCCCGAAAGTAAAACCGGGCTCGCTGGGCCACCGTGAAACCTTCGCGGATATTGGCCAGACGCTGGCGACTTACTTTGGTACGTCGCCAATGGAATACGGCAAAAACATGCTGTGAGTATTTGGGCGGGAGGATTTCCCGCCCTTCGTCTATTTAAAAAATAAAGGATATTACGATGGCTACCCCACATATTAACGCTGAAATGGGCGATTTCGCTGATGTCGTGCTGATGCCGGGCGACCCGCTGCGCGCGAAGCACATTGCTGAGACTTTCCTCGAAGATGTCCGTGAAGTGAACAATGTTCGCGGTATGTTAGGTTTCACCGGTACTTACAAAGGCCGTAAGATCTCCGTGATGGGCCACGGCATGGGTATCCCGTCCTGCTCCATCTACACCAAAGAGCTGATCACCGATTTCGGCGTGAAGAAAATCATTCGCGTAGGTTCCTGTGGCGCGGTGCGCATGGACGTCAAACTGCGTGACGTGGTGATCGGTATGGGTGCTTGCACCGACTCCAAGGTGAACCGTATTCGTTTCAAAGATCATGACTTCGCGGCTATCGCTGACTTCGACATGGTCCGTAACGCGGTTGACGCGGCAAAAGCGCTGGGCGTAGACGCGCGCGTAGGCAACCTGTTCTCCGCAGACCTGTTCTATTCTCCGGACGGCGAAATGTTCGACGTGATGGAAAAATACGGCGTACTGGGCGTGGAAATGGAAGCGGCGGGCATCTACGGCGTTGCGGCTGAGTTTGGTGCGAAAGCGCTGACCATCTGCACCGTGTCCGACCACATCCGTACCCACGAGCAGACCACTGCCGCTGAACGTCAGACGACCTTCAACGACATGATCAAAATCGCGCTGGAATCTGTGCTGCTGGGCGACCAGGAGTAAGCAGTAAATCGACCCGGACGAGGTGCGTCAAGGCCTGGTCCGGGTAATGTCAGCGTTATATCAAATCTCTTCCGATAATCTATTCATATTTCCTCTCGCTCTCTCTTTGTTTGTATTGACAATCAAAGGTCTGTGTCCTTAAATCCATTCAAGTATCTATTCATTAATCTATTCATCTATGAGCGCATTAACCGATTTGCTCCTACAGGGGCCGAGTTCCGCCGCTGAATTAAGATCATCGCTGGCCATTAGTCAGGCAACGTTCTCTCGTCTGGTTTCCGCGCATCAGGACGTCATCCAGTTTGGTAAAGCCCGTGCAACGCGCTACGCGCTTGTTCGGCCTGTTCGCGGCGTTGCGGCCTTTCCCCTCTGGCAGGTCAATGCACAAGGGCAGGCCGCTAAGTTTGGCGTTCTTTATCCGTGTTGGCCTCAGGGGAGTTGCCTGGTTGCGCTTGATACCGGTGAATGGCAATGGTTTGACAGCCTGCCATGGTATCTGACCGATCTTCGGCCACAGGGATTCCTTGGGCGAGCCTGGGGAAGGGCCGTGGCTGGGTATGCGCATCTGCCTGATGACATCCGGTTGTGGCAAGAGGATGAAGTCCTGTATGCGCTGCGGGCGTATCAGGGTGAGAATGCGGGCGGCTGGATCGTGGGTGAGGAAAATTACCAGCGTTGGGTGACCGCGCCGGATGCGACGGCAATTACGCAGGCCGAAAAACTCAACCGCTATCAACAACTGGCGGAAGATGCGCTCGCAGGTGAGGTCATCGGCTCTTCAGCCGGTGGTGAGCAGCCTAAATTTGCCTGTTTTGCAGAAACAAAATGGGGCAATCAGCACGTGCTGGTGAAATTCAGCACGCGTGAAAGGAACGCCGTTTCTGAACGCTGGAGCGATCTCTTGATTGCCGAGTCCATCGCATTAGCCGTGCTTTCTTCCGCCAACATTGACGCCAGTTCAGCCACGGCGATTTGCAGCGAGGGAGAACAGGTCTTTCTGGAAAGCATTCGCTTCGACTGCACCGGGATACGTGGTCGTCGGCAAATTGTTTCCCTGGAGGCATTGCAAGGCGAGTATGCATCTTCGCCAGGCATCTGGCCGGTGGTCACGCATCGGCTTGCCGGGCAGGGCATTATAGATGCTGTTGCCCATCAGCAAATTGAGAAAATTTGGGCGTTTGGTCGGCTTATCGCCAACAGCGATATGCATGCGGGTAACCTCTCGTTTTATTACTCCGATGCCCCGATGGCGCTCGCGCCTGTCTATGATATGTTGCCGATGGCTTACGCTCCGGCGGCATCGGGCATGTTGCGCTACGCGCCTGTCGACATCCGTGTGGAGGCAACAATCGATAAGAAAGCGTGGGAATTTGCCTTGCCGTTGGCCGAGCGCTTTTGGCTGCTGGTCGCTGATGATAGACGCATCAGCGCGGGCTTTCAGGAGATTGCCCGCGCGATGGTGGGTAAATTGAAGTTAGCCGCGCAGACCATCGGGCGGCTGGCGTAGACGCTTAGCGTACAGCTTGAGCCATCCATGCAGCCAGTTCTCGCAGCTCACCTTTCTGAGCCGGGAATTCAGCAATTAAAGATTCGCAGGCCTGCTCCAATACATCCACTCGATACTGGCAGCCCTGTAAACGCTCGCCCAGTGCCTCAAGCGGCGCCGGATTCAGGCTATCGGTAAACACCTGAGTGCGGGTAATCACGCCTTTCTCAACGTCGAAATGTAGCTCGACGCCACCCCAGGTAAAACGTTCATCCAGCAGATGGCTGAACGCCGGCGCCTGGCCAAAATTCCACTCCCAACTGCTTTGTCGGGCAAAGGTTTCGGCGAAGTTGGGCAGGTCTGGCACGTTATCCGGCGAGATAATTTCTGCTTCGACGCGCTCACCGTAGTGGCGGAAAAACGCTTCGGTTACGGCTTCGCAAATTTGCTGGTGGGTAATATCCGGCAGCAGTTCAACCAGGTTCGCTACGCGCCCACGCACGGAGGTAATCCCCTTTGCCTGGAGCTTTTTCTTGTCTGGATTCAGATAATTGGCCAGTCGGCTGAGATCGGCATTCAGCAGCAGCGTGCCGTGGTGGAAACCACGATCTTTCGTTTCCCGGTAGGCTGAGCCGGAGACTTTACGATCGCCTTCATCCGTTTTAACGATCAGATCGTTTCGCCCGGAGGCTTCAGCCGTAATGCCAAGTGAATTCAGTGCCTCCAGCACGATAGCGGTAGAGATGGTCTTGTCGTACTCCGGTTTACCCGCCATAAAGGTAAAGCAGGTGTTGCCAAGGTCGTGGAACACCGCGCCGCCGCCGCTGCTGCGACGCGCCAGGCGGACGTTATCTTCTTCCATACGTCGGGTATTGCACTCTTTCCATGGGTTCTGCGCGCGACCGATAACGACCGTGTCCGCGTTGCGCCACAGGAATAGCACCCGCTGGGTGGCGGGCATCTGGCGAAAAATACACTCCTCGACGGCGAGGTTGAACCACGGATCGTGAGAGTCAGAAAGCAGCAGGCGCAGCGTTGTCATAGCGATTTCCTTTTCTGATTAATCTTTATCTTCGTCCTGTACGGGCTTGTTGGCGGTGAGCAGGAACGGTGATTGCTGCCAGCGAGTACGTTTGCCGCGCAGCAGCGTGCGTGCCAGTACCACGCCAATGGCCAGCGACAGCAGCAGCATCAAGCGTAAAATATTGGTGGTGTTATCCACCTGATTGGATTCGGTGGCGATGGTGTGCGTATCGAGCGTCAGACGCAGATAGCCGAGCGGGCCATTTTTTCCCTGAATAGGTTCAACAATCTGCTGGTTGAAGTAGCTCCCGGCCTTTTTGCCGTCCAGCGCCAGACGGTCGCGTAGCTCAACCTGTTCGCCGGCGCGCGCGATAAGGTCGCCCTGCTCATCATAGACGCCCGCGTCGAGGATTCGGCTTTTCACGGTAAGTTGTTTCAGCAACTGGCCGATTTTTTTCTCGTCCGGCGTTTCCGTTTTCATCATCGGTGCCAGATTGAGCGACACCTGATACGCCAGCGTCCTCGCCAGATCTTCCAGCTGAGGATTACGTTGTTTCTGGCTTTGCTGACTGAACCAGGATGCCCCCTGCATCAGCGCGACGAGCAGCGCCAGACAGATAAGAACAATCACCGTGCGATGCAGTCGAAATTTCAGTTTTGCGCGAACCATATTCCACCTTTGAAAATTTGCAGCTTAATGTTGCCAGAAGCGCTGGTTACAAGGTAGCCTCATGCGTTATTTTCCTGGGCTTAATAAAGAAGATTGGAGCTGTAATGCCAAACAGTTTGACCTGGTGCGACCTGCCTGAAGATGTCTCCTTGTGGCCTGGGTTGCCGCTTTCGCTCAGCGGTGATGAAGTGATGCCGCTGGATTACCACGCTGGCCGTAGCGGCTGGCTGCTGTATGGCCGCGGCCTGGATAAAGCGCGTCTGACAACCTACCAGCGCAAGCTGGGCGCGGCGATGGTCATTGTGGCAGCCTGGTGCGTGGAAGACTATCAGGTGATTCGTCTGGCCGGATCGTTAACGCCACGCGCGACGCGACTGGCGCATGATGCCGGGCTGGATGTCGCGCCGCTGGGGAAAATCCCGCATCTGCGCACGCCGGGCCTGTTGGTGATGGACATGGACTCCACGGCCATTCAGATTGAGTGCATTGATGAAATCGCTAAACTGGCCGGCACCGGCGAGCTGGTGTCGGAAGTCACCGAACGCGCGATGCGCGGCGAGCTGGACTTCAGCGCCAGCCTGCGCCAGCGTGTGGCGACGTTGAAAGATGCGGATGCCGATATCCTGCGTCAGGTGCGCGAAACGCTGCCGCTGATGCCGGGGCTGACTCAACTGGTGCTGAAGCTAGAAACGCTGGGCTGGAAGGTGGCGATCGCCTCCGGCGGCTTCACCTTCTTTGCCGAGTATCTGCGCGACAAGCTGCGCCTCACCGCCGCGGTGGCTAACGAGCTGGGCATTCGCGATGGCAAACTGACCGGCGAAGTGGTTGGCGATATCGTCGACGCGCAGTATAAAGCGAAAACGCTGCTGCAGCTGGCTGAAAAATATGAAATTCCGCATGCGCAGACCGTGGCTATCGGCGACGGCGCCAATGACCTGCCGATGATCAAAAAAGCCGGTCTGGGGATTGCGTATCATGCCAAACCCAAAGTGAATGAACAGACGGAAGTGACTATCCGTCATGCCGATTTGATGGGGGTGTTCTGCATCCTCTCCGGCAGCATGAATCAGAAATAAAGAGGTTAACGTGGCGAAAGCTCCTAAACGCGCATTTGTTTGTAATGAGTGCGGTGCGGACTACCCGCGCTGGCAGGGGCAATGCAGCGCCTGTCATGCGTGGAATACCATCACCGAGGTGCGCGTAGCGGCTTCTCCCACGGTCGCGCGTAATGAGCGCCTGAGCGGCTATGCCGGTAATGCTGGCGTGGCCAAGGTGCAGAAGCTGTCGGAAATCAGCCTGGAAGAGCTACCGCGCTTCTCGACCGGCTTTAAAGAGTTTGACCGCGTGCTGGGTGGCGGTGTGGTACCCGGCAGCGCCATTCTGATTGGTGGTAACCCGGGGGCGGGGAAATCGACCCTGCTGCTGCAAACCCTGTGCAAGCTGGCAGAGCAGATGAAAACCCTGTACGTCACCGGCGAAGAGTCGTTGCAGCAGGTGGCGATGCGCGCGCATCGTCTCGGCCTGCCGACGGCGAACCTGAATATGCTCTCGGAAACCAGTATCGAGCAGATTTGCCAGATTGCGGAAGAAGAGCAGCCGAAGCTGATGGTGATCGACTCCATCCAGGTGATGCACATGGCGGATATTCAGTCGTCGCCGGGAAGCGTCGCCCAGGTGCGTGAAACCGCTGCCTATCTGACGCGCTTTGCTAAAACGCGCGGTGTCGCCATCGTCATGGTGGGGCACGTCACTAAAGACGGCTCGCTGGCGGGCCCGAAGGTGCTTGAACACTGCATCGACTGTTCGGTGCTGCTTGACGGTGATGCCGACTCGCGTTTCCGTACGCTGCGCAGCCATAAAAACCGCTTTGGCGCGGTGAATGAACTGGGCGTGTTCGCCATGACCGAACAGGGGCTGCGCGAGGTGAGTAACCCGTCCGCCATCTTCCTCAGCCGCGGTGATGAGGTCACTTCCGGCAGCTCGGTGATGGTGGTGTGGGAAGGTACCCGCCCGCTGTTGGTCGAGATTCAGGCGCTGGTCGATCATTCGATGATGGGCAACCCGCGACGCGTCGCCGTTGGTCTGGAGCAAAACCGTCTGGCGATTCTGCTCGCCGTTCTGCACCGCCACGGTGGCCTACAGATGGCCGACCAGGACGTGTTTGTTAACGTGGTGGGCGGCGTGAAGGTGACTGAAACCAGCGCCGATCTTGCGCTGCTGCTGGCGATGGTCTCCAGCCTGCGCGATCGACCGCTGCCGCAGGATCTGGTGGTGTTTGGCGAAGTCGGGCTGGCCGGTGAAATTCGTCCCGTACCAAGCGGGCAGGAGCGTATTTCAGAAGCTGCGAAGCATGGTTTCCGTCGGGCAATCGTTCCGGCCGCCAACGTGCCGAAAAAAGTCCCGGAGGGGATGAAGGTATTTGGCGTGAAAAAACTCTCCGATGCGCTGAACGTCTTTGACGATTTATAATGTCTGACTCTGGCGTCGTACTGCGACGCCGCTCTCTTTCCCCGGATAGTACCGTGAGTACATCCGGGTTTTTTGTATAATGGGTAGATGGTTTACCCCAATTCAGCAGGAGGCTCTTGTGTCGTCGTTCGACTATCTCAAAACCGCAATTCGTCAAAAAGGCTGCACGTTGCAGCAGGTTGCAGACGCAAGCGGCATGACCAAGGGCTATTTAAGCCAGCTTCTCAATGCCAAAATTAAAAGCCCCAGCGCGCAAAAGCTGGAGGCGCTACATCGTTTTCTTGGCCTTGAGTTTCCTCGTCAGCAAAAAAATATCGGCGTGGTCTTCGGTAAATTCTATCCCCTGCATACGGGACATATTTATTTGATTCAGCGCGCCTGTAGCCAAGTGGATGAGCTGCATATCATCATGGGTTACGACGACACGCGCGATCGCGCGCTGTTTGAAGATAGCGCGATGTCGCAACAACCTACGGTGCCTGATCGTCTGCGTTGGCTGCTCCAGACCTTTAAATACCAGAAGAACATTCGCATTCATGCTTTTAACGAAGAAGGCATGGAGCCATATCCCCACGGCTGGGACGTATGGAGCGCGGGGATGAAAACCTTTATGGAGGAGAAGGGGATTCAGCCAAACTGGATCTACACTTCTGAAGAGTCCGATGCGCCGCAATACCTCGAACATCTGGGGATTGAAACGGTGCTGGTGGACCCGAAACGGACGTTTATGAATATCAGCGGCGCGCAGATCCGTGAGAACCCGTTCCGCTACTGGGATTACATCCCTACGGAAGTGAAGCCGTTCTTCGTGCGTACGGTGGCGATTCTCGGCGGTGAGTCCAGCGGCAAATCGACGCTGGTCAACAAGCTGGCGAATATCTTCAACACCACCAGTGCGTGGGAATATGGCCGTGACTACGTTTTTTCTCATCTCGGCGGCGATGAGATGGCGTTGCAATATTCCGACTACGACAAAATCGCGCTCGGTCATGCGCAGTATATCGACTTTGCGGTGAAGTACGCTAACAAGGTGGCGTTTATTGATACTGACTTTGTCAGCACTCAGGCCTTCTGTAAAAAGTATGAAGGACGTGAACATCCATTTGTACAGGCGCTGATTGATGAGTATCGCTTTGATCTGGTTATTCTTCTGGAGAACAACACGCCGTGGGTGGCTGATGGGCTGCGCAGTCTGGGGAGTTCGGTAGACCGCAAAGAGTTTCAGACGCTGCTGGTATCGCTGCTTGAGAAGAACAATATTGCGTTTGTGCACGTTGAGGAAGCGGACTATGACTCGCGGTTTTTGCGGTGTGTGGAGTTGGTCAGGGAGTTGATGGGAGATTGACCGTTATTGGGGTTTTTCAGATGAGAAACCCCATTATATATATTGAATGAGACCTTGCTACTGTCAATAT
>NZ_JANEWH010000056.1:0-29442 GCF_028069715.1 Kluyvera sp. Awk 3
CCTACGTCGGCGTGACCAACGTGCTCGAATCCAACCCGAACGCCTATATCTGGGCCGGTCGTGACTTCCACCAGCGTCCGCAACAGGGTATCAACGACTACTTCTGGATGAACCACGACGGCCAGGGCGCCGGGGTGAAAAACTTTGATATTGGCGGCGTGCAGTTCGACGTGGCCACGGTGGCTCAGGTGAAATCCTGTAGCCCGGAAGTGATGGCCGATGAGTCGAACCCATCGCGCATCACCTGTACCGGTAACTCCGACACTGGTGACGACGGCCACTACGCGCTGACCACCAAAACCCACAACATCAAAGCGGGCCCAATCGATGTTGAGGTGTACGCCAACTACGGCTTCGACTCCAAAGCGGTGGATAACAACAAGCAGCTTGATGCCTGGCAGGGCGGCCTGCTGTTAAGCCACACCAACAGCGATGACAGCGGCGTGAACAAGGTTATCCTGCGCTACTCCGATAACTCGGATAACAGCGTGTTCAACAAAACCGACGGTCTGACGGCCATCTACGCCAGCTTCGAGGGTAACTACAAGTTCACCCAGCAGGCGCAGGTGGAATACCTGCTGGCGTTCCACGACTACGACAACAGCAAAGACAAAACCGATAACCGTAAAAACTACGGCGCGATTGTGCGTCCGATGTACTTCTGGAACGACGTGCACTCGACGTGGCTGGAAGCGGGCTACCAGCGTGTGGATTACGACCAGGGCGGAGATAACCACGGCTGGAAGCTGACGCTGTCGCAGAACATCGCGATTGGTATGGGTCCGGAATTCCGTCCGATGCTGCGCTTCTACGTGACCGGCGGTCAGGTCGACAACAAGCGCACGGCGAAGGTGAACGGTACCGACGACCAGCAGCTGGATTCACTGAACTTCGGCGGCATGTTTGAGGCGTGGTTCTAAGCGAGCGTGATAGCTCCTCTCGCCCAAAACGGGCGAGAGGGTACGATTGGCGTAGGCAGTGTTCTACGCCATCTCCTCACTGAATTCTCACCTTCGCCGTCACCAGCACGGCGGTCAGCAGCATCAGCGCGCCGGAAATCATTAACGGCGAAGTCAGCCCCAGACGATCCAGCGCCAGTCCGCCAATCGCCGCGCCACAGGTATTCGCCAACTGAATGACGGCCACCTGAATAGAGCCGGCTTTTTCCGCCTGATCGGCCAGTGAGCGGGTAATCCACGTCGACCAGCCCACCGGCACCAGCGCAAACGCCAGCCCCCAGATAATCGCGATGCCAGCGGCGACCACTTTCTCGCCGCCCCACAACGTAAGCACCAGCGCGCTCACCGCCAGCACCAGCGGCGCACCGGCTAGTGCCAGTTTGACCGACCGTTTAAGGATAACGGAAGAGAACGACGTACCGATAAAGCTGGCGATACCGAAGCTCAGCAGCACCAACGTCAGGCCATCAACGTCAAAGCCCGCCAGATTCATATACACCGGGCGAATATAAGTGAAGAAGGCGAACTGTCCGGCGAAGGACATAAAGATGGCGATCATCCCGGCCATCACGCCGGGACGCTGCAGCAGGCTAAACATGTTTTGCTTCTGATGCGCAGGTTCACCCGGCAGCGATGGCAACGCCTTCACCACCCAAATGCAACACAGCAGCCCCATTACCGCCGCCGCGTTAAAGACGTTACGCCAGCCGATGATACCGCCCAGAAAACTCCCTAGCGGCGCGGCAATCACCAGTGCGATAGACACCGCGCCAAAGATCACCGACAGCGCTTTCGGCACCGTACGAGCGGGCACCAGACGCATCGTCAGTGAAGCCGACATGGCCCAGAAGCCCCCCAGCGCCAGCCCCAGACAAGCACGCCCCAACAGCAGCAACGTGAACGAACTGGCAAACGACACCAGCAGGCAGGAAAGCGTCAGGAGAACGGAGAACAGAATCACCACGTAGCGACGGTTGGTCGCGCCAATGGCCTGGGTAATAAACAGGCTGGAGAACATGGCGACAAACGCGGTCACCGTGACCGACTGCCCGGCGACGCCTTCGGAAATCCCCAGATCCTGCGCCATCGGCGTCAGCAGGCTGACGGGTAAAAACTCGACGGTAATCAGGCAGGCGACGCAAAACGCCACGGCGAAAACCGCCGACCAGTTGGGCCGCGCAACGACGTCAGCGCGGGTTTTTTCTTCACGATATTCACTCATTTTGTTACCTGCGGAGGGTGTCTTTGCGGAAAAGACACGCAGTGTAACATCTTAACTGTGACGTATTTAACGTTTTAGCAACTGACATGGTTGCGCTGCATTTTGCGAGGCCGATCGGAAGCTGAGAATTATCGTCTCTCCCTGCGTGCAAAACCAAAAGGCAAGACATAGTGTATCACCTGGTGCTACACTTTAGACTACAGGATGTCAACCTGATGCGAATATTCAAAACCAGGTGGTTTAACAGGGAAGCGAAATCCCACACGATAAAAGATGACGAGTTAAGTGAGGCAGTCAACGCCGTACTACAGGGAAAAGCAGATAATCTCGGAGGCGGGGTTTATAAAAAACGTCTCAATCAGAACCGCGATCGCGCAATTGTGCTGGCAAAGGGAGGTCAACATTGGTTTTACACCTTTCTGTATGCCAAACAGGATATGGCAAACATCAGCTATGGCGAACTCGCGGGCTTTCGTGAGTTAGCAAAGTACTATGCTTGCCTTACCGAAGATCAGATAACGGCACTCATTAACAATAAAGAACTGATAGAGGTGCGCCATGTCAGCAAAAACTAAATTCAAAAGCCCTGCCTTTGAAGCAATTCACAGCGCGGCATCTGGATTATTTAGCGTGGATGCCATTCCTCTGGAGACAATGCGCAGTTTTGATACCACCTGCTTAAGCAATATCAGGGACCTGCAGCCGCTTGAAATAAAAGCGCTCCGTGAAGAGCTCAAGGTTAGCCAACCCGTTTTCGCCCGCTATCTGAATACCAGCGTATCAACGGTACAGAAATGGGAAAGCGGCGTTAAACGCCCCAGCGGGATGTCACTGAAACTGCTGAGTGTTGTTCAAAAACACGGCCTTAAGGTTCTGCTGTGACGATTTTGTCGGATAACGCAGCAGATAATTACGCCACACCATCGCCGATAACATCAATGCAGCCAGTGAACGCCGTTTTCATCGTGGAACAGCGCGTTGTAGCGATACTGGAAAGCGTTGAGCTCGCTAATCTCCGGTTCCAGTTCGCGCAGGAAGCTGAGCGCCAGGCGCACCTGAGCGTCGGTGATGGGCGCGGCGAGACGGGCTTTTTGCAGCCGCCGATGCCAGGTGAGCATATTGGATTCACTGCCGTCGACGATGCACACCTGCCAGATCAGCAGCATCTGCGCCGCATTCTGCAAATGGGCTTCGTTAGGGCGCTCCAGATAACGTAAAAACTCTTCGCCCTGCGCTTTCCCTAACTGGTCGATCATCGACTCTACCGGTTCTGGCGTGATCGCCAGTCGTTCGCTGAGACGGCGTATTGCCCGTCGGGAACTCGAGGTCAGGATCCGAAATCCGACAACAAATACCACCGCCAGGGTGGCCAGAATTAACCAGATCATGCACGCTCTCACTTAGGCTAAACCCGGACATGATAATGGGATTTTGCGCGCTGTCGATAATCGGGCATACCATAATGTGCGTTAGCTCGATGAAGGCAGAGGATGATGAAAGCGGATCTCAGATCCCAGGCATAAAAAAGCCCGGTGCAGAACCGGGCAAACGTTACCAAACACACTTACGCCATTTTTAACTGCTGAATCTTTTTCTCACGGCGAATTTTACGTTCTTCAAAGATAGCGACGATGGCCATCAGGCAGATACAGCCAATGGCGGCGGTATCCAGCGCGGCAAAGGTGCCCGCCCAACCGGTGAGGCCGAAAATCGGCGTGCCGTCGGCAATCATCCCCAGACCCAGCTTGGCGAAGCTGTCGCCAATCAGGTAGGCGAAGGTGCCTTTAATGCCATCGGCCGCGCCGATCGCTTTTTTCGGAACGAAACCCACCGCCGCCACGCCGATTAACAGCTGCGGGCCGAACACCAGGAAGCCGAGAGCAAACAGCGAAGCCAGATAGACATACTGGTTGCTGGCGTGCTGATAAACGCCCAGCGTCGCGATAATGAGTGCCAGCGCCACACAGGCCACCAGCGCACGACGACCATTGGCGAGATCGGAGAGCCAGCCCCACAGCAGCGTACCGACCAGCGCGCCCACTTCAAACAGGGTAAAGCCCTGAATCGCCACTTCTTTGGAGAGCTTCAACTCCTGGAAGGCATAGACAGTGGACCACTGGTCGATACCGATACGCACCACGTACAGGAAGATGTTGGAGAAGCACAGCAGCCAGATCACTTTGTTTTTCAGCACGTACTCAACAAAGATCTGCCATTTGGTCATCTCGTTTTCTTCGGTCTCTTTGTCCTCTTCGCTGATCTCTTCACCGAACAGCTCTTCAGCTTTGCCAAGACCGTAAGATTCCGGGGAATCGCTGCCAAAACGCAGGCCGATAAAGCCGACAATCAGGGCAATAATCGACGGGAAGATAAACATACCAATCACGTGACCATCGAACAGGTAATTTGCGCCGAACAGCGCCACGCCCGCCGCACCCGCACCGCCGAGGTTATGGGAGATATTCCACATGCCGAGGTAGGAACCGCGCTTACGGCGCGGCGTCCACTTGGTGATGGTGGAATAACTGCACGAGCCACCGGTGCTCTGGAAGAAACCGCTCAGAGCATAGAAAGTAATCATCAGGAACAAGCTGACGGAGCCCGAGCCCATGCTGGCGCTGAAGCCGAGCATACAAATGGCGGAGAGGATCAGCATAAACGGCAGGAACTGCTTGGTGTTTTTGCCGTCAGCGTAGTAGGAAACCAGCGTTTTGCCCACGCCGTAGGTAATGGAAAAGCCCAGGCCAATCATCCCCAGCTGCGTCATGCTCAGCCCGTAGGTGGAGATCATGTCGTTCTGCGCGATGTTGAAGTTTTTGCGGATCAGATACATGGTCAGGTAGCCGATAAAGACCACCAGATAAGACTGCATGAACGGTTTGAACCACATTTTGCGCCGCACATCGAGCGGCAGATCCAGGGTCGGTTTGCGCACCTGGTTTAAGAAGGCCAGCATGGGTATCTCCTGATTTTTATACCTGCGTGATGGCCGGTATTGTAAAAATCAGCGGCGCAGCTGGCCTGAGACAGCGTCCAGGTGGAACCGGGAAAATTTCTTAGTTTTACGCCGTTTGTCGAAGAAAGGTGAAGCAGGTCACGCTTCACGCGGGGCCTGGGCGTTTAAGAACGGCAGTAACAGCAGCGCGGAAATCCCCGCCGCGATGGCGATCACCACGAAGAATCCGGTCCAGTGCCACGCTTCCATCACCTTCGCCAGCGGCCAGCCGGAGAGCGAGGCCCCCAGATAAGCAAACAGCCCGACAAACCCGGTCGCCGCGCCTGCCGCCTCTTTGTGCGAGCACTCTGCCGCCGCCATGCCAATCAGCATCTGCGGGCCAAAGACGAAGAACCCGGTGGTGAAGAAGCACGCCGCCTGCATCACGTAGCTGGCGAACGGCATCAGCCACAGCGAGCCGACCGAAAGCAGAATCCCGGCGGCGAAAATCAAGTTCATCGGCCCTCGATTGCCGTTAAACAGCTTGTCTGAGCCCCAGCCTGCCACCAGCGCGCCGATAAAGCCACCCAGTTCAAACATGGTGACGGCGGTGTTGGCGGTGACCAAATCGACGCCGAGCGTCTCCGACATATACAGATTGCCCCAGTCGTTGATCGCCGCGCGCACCACGTACACCAGCACGTAGCACAACGACAATAGCCAGATATACGGGTTGAGTAACACGTACCGGGTGAGGATCTCTTTACGAGTCAGCCCCGCCCCTTCCTGCTGTTGGGCTATCTCCAGCGCATCGTGCTGCCAGTCGCCAACCGGCGGCAAGCCTACCGCCTGCGGTCTGTCGCGCAGTCGCCAGCAGAGAAAAACGCCCACCACGATCGCCAGCAGTCCGGCAATCATCATCCCGGCGCGCCAGCCGTAATGCAGCGCCGCCGCCCCCATCACCATCGGAATCAGCGCGCCGCCGACGTTGTGCGCGGTGTTCCAGATGGCCCACCAGCCGCCGCGCTCGTTGCGCGAATACCACGCGGTGAGCAAGCGGGCGCACACCGGCGCCCCCCAGCCCTGGAAGAAGGCGTTCAGCGCCCACAGCACGGCAAAGGCCCACAGTGAGGTGGAGAAACCGAACAGAATATTGACCACGCCGGTAGCGATTAGCCCGATACCCATAAAATAGCGGGCGTTCGAGCGGTCGCTGACGATACCCGAAACAAACTTCGACAGTCCGTAGGTGATGTAAAACAGCGTCGCCAGCAGACCGATATCGCTGCGGGTCAGCACGCCGCTGGTGATGATCTCCGGCACCGCGGCGTTAAAGCTTTTGCGGGTGAAGTAAAATAGCGCGTAGCCGAGCCAGATGGTCAGCAGGATATACCGCCGCCAGTAACGGTAGCGGGCGTCCACTTCCTGCTTGTCGGTGATGAGCGGCACGCTGGCCGGGGCTTTTAAAAACTGAAACATCGCCGTTCCTCAGGCGTAGCGCTGGGGCAGCGACACGCTAACGCGCGTGCCGTGCATGCAGGAAATCGTGAGTGAACCACCGAGCGCCGTCACGCGCTCGCGCATACCGGTGAGGCCAAAACCTTGCTGATTCGAACCCGGAGGCAAACCGCTGCCGTCGTCCTCAATGACCAGCATCAGCCGTTCATCCTGTTGCCAACCCTGGAGCGTCACCGCGCTGGCGTTGGCGTGCTTAACAATGTTGTTGAGCCCTTCCTGACAGACGCGAAACAGCGTCACGCGCTGGCTTTCGCTCAGCAATGACTCGTCGATTCGCCAGTCAAGGTGGCTGACGATACCGCGGCTTTCCAGCTCCATTTCACGCATCAGCGAACGAATAGCCTGTTCCAGCGTGAGATCGTCCAGCTGACGCGGGCGCAGGCGACCCAGCAGGCGGCGCACGGCATCGTATACGCCCAGCGAAAGCTGTTCAATGTGCGCCCCACTCTGCTTCACCCCGACGTTGTCGGGAGCCAGTCGCTGAACAATACCCGCCTGCGTGCGAATGGCGGTGATGGTCTGGCCGATATCGTCGTGCAGTTCGCGCGCGACGTCGCGGCGCACGCTCTCTTCGGTTTCCAGCAGACGTTCCGCCAGCCGGTGGTTGCGCGCCAGTTCGTTTTGCAGCGACTGGTTAAGCTCACGCAGCCGCTGAATGCCGGCACCGAGCAGCAGCCCGGTCAAGCTTTGCGCCAGCAGCGAGAGCAGTAAATCGACCGGGTGATCGTGCCAGGTCTGGCTGGCAATCAGCGCGATGGCGTTCATCAACGTCGCAATCAGCGCTCCCTGCCAGCCGTAGTGCCAGGCGAGCGCGATAATCGGTAAGGCAAGACAGAACGGGGTAAAGCGCGACAGCTCGGCGGGTAAACCGAGCTGCAGCCACAGACTGACGGTGAACAGCAGCAGATACCAGACCAGATGTCGTCCACGCCAGTTCACCGGCTGCGACACCAGCGCCGGGCCGAGCGGCAGCCAGGTGGTGCTGGTGAGATAGTGCCAGAACACCAGACAGATCGGCGCTAACGTCAGGCCGCCGGTGAGCGTCAGCAGCAGCGCATTCCACGCCGCTTCGCCTTGCCCCAGCCAGGGCAGCGATTGCAGTAGCGCCGCAGCCGTCAGCGCCGCCCCCTGCAAAAGCAATGTGCGCCAGTCGCGTTGATGACGATAGCGGGAAATCAGCGTGACCGGCAGCAACGTGAGAAAACTCCCGATCATCAAAACCGGCAGATGCGCCAACGCCACTTCCTGCGCCAGCCAGTACATCAGCAGCCACTCCGCGCCCAGCAGCACCGGCCAGTAGCTGCGCGGGCATTGCAGCATTAATCCCAGACGAAGGCCGAACGGAAACAGCAGCACCGCCAGCTCCGGGCGCTCAACCAGGTGCAGGCTGATGCTCCACAGGCAAAACCACGCGGCGGAAAAGATAAAGAAACAGGCGACAACGGTAATCAACCGGGAGAAAAGTGCGTTCATTGCCAGCCGTCAAACATGCGGCGCGCCAGCTCAACGTCGTTGCTGACGTTCAGCTTTTCCATCAGGTTAGCGCGATGAACGTGCACCGTCTTCGGCGACAACCCCAGCTCGGCGGCGATCTCTTTGACCGCCATGCCCTGCGCCAGTTTTTCCGCCACCTGACGCTCACGCTTGGTCAACGGATCCTGACGACCAGCCGCCAGCTTGACGGCAATATCCGGCGTTAAGTAGCAACCGCCTGTCGCCACGGTATGCACGGCGGCAATCAGTTCATCCGGGCTACAGCGCTTGGAGAGAAAGCCGCGCGCCCCGGCATTCAGCGCCTGCTCGACCAGCGCCGGGCTGTCGTGGACGGAGAGCATGATGATCGCCATCCCTTTTGGCAACTGGCTCAGCAGCTCAAGGCCTGAGATATCGGGCATCGAAATATCGCAAATGCACACCTGCACGCCTCGCCCCGGTAAGCCGGCCAACGCCTCGCGCCCGGAACCAAACTCTGCAATGACCTGCAAATCCGGTTCCAGACCGAGCAGCTGGGCAAAGCCGGAGCGGACGATAGTGTGGTCGTCGATAAGGGCGATGGTGATCATGGGTTTGTCCTGGCGGATAAAAAAACGCGCTTACCTTAACGATAAGCGCGTGGCTGTTCAAGTCTTGAGCGAACTACTCGAAGAAGACGGAGATTTTATTAAACATCGAGGGATCTGACTGGTTGCGGGCCACTTTCACCACATCTTCCAGCTTGTCGATCTGGCTCATCATCTGCTCAAGGCGCTGGTCGTCATTCACCAATAGCCAGATTCGGCTATGGTCGCTGCCGTGGATCGGCAGACAGAGAATGCCCTCCACGTTAAACGCACGACGGGCAAATAGCCCGCAGACGTGAGTCATGACGCCCGGATGGTTGCGCACGGTAAGCTCCAGAATAACGTTATCATGAGTCTGTTTTTGCATGGCTTATTCCCCCACCATTTCGCTATTCGCCGCACCCGGCGGAACCATCGGATACACTTTTTCTTCCGCATCGATACGCACGTGGATCAGCGCCGGCCCAGGGCGGTTGATGATCGCCTGCAGCGCCGCTTGCGGATCCGTTTCGTTGTTTAAATCACAGGTTTCAAGGCCGAAACCGGCGGCAATTTGCATAAAGTTAATCATGCCCGGATAGGTGGCGGCAAATACGCCCTGCTTGTAGAACAGGCTCTGCTGTTGATGCACCAGCCCCAGCGCCTGGTTGTTCATCAGGATAATCTTCACGTCCAGCTGATTTTCTGCCGCCGTCGCCATCTCCTGGATGTTCATCATCAGGCTGCCGTCACCGGAGAAACACAGCACTTTCTTGTCCGGATTCGCCAGCGCCGCGCCGATGGCCGCCGGCAGGCCGAAGCCCATGGTGCCGAGGCCGCCGGAGGTCAGCCACTGGCGTGGACGGTTCAGCGGATAAGCCTGCGCTGCCCACATCTGATGCTGGCCCACGTCGGTGGTGATGATCGCGTTATCGTCTACACAGGCGGCAACAGCGTTGATCAGGCCGTAATGGCTGAGCGGGTCACCGGCTTGCGGAATCGCCCCCGGGAACTCTTGTTGCAGCTCGGCGACTTTACCGCGCCACTCGGTACGCGGCTGCGCGTCAATCTGCGGCAGCAACTGCGCCAGAACGTCATCCACATCCGCCTGAATCGCCACATGCGCCTGCTTGATTTTGCCCAGCTCGGCGCGGTCGATATCCACGTGAATAATTTTCGCGTTCGGACAGAATTCCGCCACTTTACCGGTCGCCCGGTCATCAAAACGTGCGCCTAAAACTACCAGCAAATCAGATTGTTGCAGAATAAAGTTGGTACTGCGCGCGCCATGCATGCCCAGCATGCCTAACGACAGCGGGTGCGCTTTCGGCAGCATGCCCAGCGCCATCAGCGTCATGGTGGTTGGCAGGTTGGCTTTCTCGGCCAGTTCGCGTACGCGTTGCGGCGCGTTAATTACCCCGCCGCCGAGATACAGCACTGGACGCTGCGCGGCGTTAATCATCGCCGCCGCTTCGCTGACGCTCCCGGCGCTAAAGTCTGGCGTGGCGGCGCGACCGCCCGGTTCCGGCAGTTCGCTGATGTCGATTTCGGCGGTCTGCACATCCTTAGGAATGTCTATCCACACCGGGCCTGGGCGACCCGACTGCGCAATCCGGAAGGCATCAGCAATAACCTGCGGTAATTCATTGATGTTGCGGACTAAGTAGTTGTGTTTAGTGATGGGGATAGAGATACCGTAGGTGTCGACTTCCTGGAACGCGTCGGTACCGATTAACGAGGAGGCCACCTGTCCGGTGATACACACCAAGGGAATGGAGTCGAGGCGCGCGTCGGCAATAGCGGTGACCAGGTTGGTGGCACCGGGGCCGCTACAGGCCACGCACACCGCCGGCTTACCCTGGGTGCGCGCCATGCCCTGGGCGATAAAGCCCGCACCCTGCTCGTGTCGCGCCAGAATATGACGGATTTGCGTGCTCTGGCTTAACGCGTCGTACAGCGGAAGCACCGTGCCGCCGGGGATGCCGGTCACCATAGTGATGCCCTGACGCTCCAGTAAATGAACGATTAACTGCGCGCCCGTAAACCGGGTCGGTTGTGATGTTGTGCCCGAACTTGCCATGCTCCAGTCCTTTTATTCTGGGCCGACCATCCGGGAGGGGCTAGAAACTAAAAACCCCGCCCGGTTTGCGCCGGCGGGGTTTGGAATCGTGTGTGTTCCTGACCCTACGGCGCATTGCCGACGACCACCACCACACGCACGACGACCACCGCGGCTGGTAGCGCGGTTTTTAGTAGGGTCGAAGTCATCATGGATGGAGTCATTCAGGGTCTGTCTCATCATTCGTTAAGTGAATTTATACAAACACAGCTTTTTCAGGCTGACAATGGAAATATTTTCATCTGCGTAAAAATGCAGCAAAGATCACATTTCCGCGCGGAGGGAAATCCTCTGAACTGTCCCAGTTTTCCCCTATTTCTGGCCCTGTTTTCCGCCGGTGGGTTGTGTTACGTTTTGGTGAATTCCCCCTCAACCACGCATGATCATGACACTTTCTGTTTTTTGCATTTTGCTGTTTGCCGCGCTGCTGCACGCGAGCTGGAACGCTATCGTTAAGGCGGGAAACGATAAACTCTATTCGGCGATCGGCGTCACCGGTTCCGCCGCATTAATCGCATTGGTATTCATTCCCTTCGCGCCTGCGCCATCGGCGGCCAGCGTGCCTTTTATGATTGCCTCGACGGTTTTACAGGTGATCTACACCGTGCTGGTGGCGAAAACCTATCAAATTTCCGATATGAGCCAGACTTACCCACTGATGCGCGGCACCGCGCCGCTGCTGGTGGCCATTATCAGCGTACTGTTTCTGGGCGATCATCTTTCCGCGCTGGCGTGGTGCGGAATCGCGGTTATCTGTACAGCGATTCTGGGGATGGCGTTCAACAGTCGTGGGGGTTCGCAGCGAGGCGTGGTGTTAGCACTGCTGAACGCCTGGATTATTGCCGGGTATACGCTGATTGACGGCACCGGCGTCCGCCTCTCCGACACGGCGCTTGGCTATACGCTATGGTCCTTTTTCCTGAATGGTTCAACTCTGCTCTGCTGGGCGATGCTTGCCCGCCGTCGCGAGGCGTCGAGATACCTGGCGCATAACTGGAAAAAGGGTATCCTCGGCGGAATAGGCACCATGGGTTCTTACGGGCTGGCGCTGTGGGCCATGACTCAGGCGCCGCTGGCGGTGGTCGCCGCGCTGCGCGAAACCTCGATTTTGTTTGGCGCGCTGATCGCCTGGCTGTTGCTGAAAGAACGGGTGGCGGGCATTCGCCTGGTTGCCGCCTGCGGCATTGCCGCGGGGGCGATCGTGCTGCGGCTGTCCTGAAAAACTGGCAACTATTGTTGCCGATCGACGTGTATAAATCCTGCCTGCGTCACACATTTCATTTACATGACGCATGATTAAATCGCCACCGCAGTGTGGTAGATTCCTCTCCGATTTGGCGCATAGCCTGGATGTTTATTCTTACAAACCTAAATTCCATAAAGTAATCAGCGAAATGAAAAGAGATAGAAACGTCAACATCCTGGTGATGCTGGTGTTGCTGGTGGCTGTCGGCCAGATGGCGCAGACCATTTATATTCCCGCTATCGCCCAGATGGCGAGCGACCTCAACGTGCGTGAAGGGGCAGTGCAGAGCGTGATGGCGGCGTACCTGCTGACCTACGGCGTTTCCCAGCTGTTTTACGGCCCATTGTCAGACCGCGTGGGACGTCGTCCGGTGATCCTCGCAGGAATGTCGATTTTTATGCTGGCGACGCTGGTAGCCATCACCACCCACAGCCTGACGGTGCTGATTGCCGCCAGCGCCTTACAGGGAATGGGGACTGGCGTCGGCGGCGTGATGGCGCGGACGCTGCCGCGTGACCTGTATGAAGGCAGCCAGCTACGCCACGCCAACAGCCTGTTAAACATGGGGATTCTGGTAAGCCCCCTGCTGGCGCCGCTGATTGGCGGCGTGCTGGAAACGCTGATTAACTGGCGGGCCTGCTACGGCTTTCTGCTGGTGCTGTGCGCGGGCGTCACCTTCAGTATGGCGCGCTGGATGCCGGAGACGCGTCCGAGTGGCGCGCCCAAAACCCGGCTTATCAGCAACTATAAAACGCTGTTCGGCAACAGCGGCTTTAACTGCTACCTGCTCATGCTGATCGGCGGCCTGGCCGGAATTGCGGTGTTTGAAGCGAGCTCGGGCGTGCTGATGGGCGGCGTGCTGGGCCTCAGCAGCATGACGGTCAGCATCCTGTTTATTCTGCCGATTCCGGCGGCATTCTTTGGCGCATGGTTCGCCGGGCGGCCCAAAAAACGCTTCCCGACCCTTATGTGGCAGTCGGTGGTGAGTTGCCTGTTAGCCGGGCTGATGATGTGGATCCCAGGCCTGTTCGGCGTGATGAATATCTGGACGCTGCTGGTCCCCGCCGCGCTGTTCTTCTTCGGCGCAGGCATGCTGTTCCCGCTGGCGACCAGCGGCGCGATGGAGCCGTTCCCGTTCCTCGCCGGTACCGCCGGGGCACTGGTGGGCGGGCTGCAAAACATCGGCTCCGGCGTGCTGGCCTGGCTGTCGGCGATGATGCCGCAAACCGGGCAGAGCAGTATCGGCCTGCTGATGACGCTGATGGGGCTGCTGATTTTCCTCTGCTGGCTACCGCTGGCTTCGCGCTTTGCGCATCAGGGTCAGGCGGTGTAATCAGGACCGGTTTTCTCCCTCTCCCTTTCAGGGAGAGGGCCGGGGTGAGGGTAATAACGTGTTAATAAGCCAGCAGATTTACCCCTCACCCTAACCCTCTCCCCATAGGGGAGAGGGGACCGTCTGTGCCCTTTTTTATGTTTGCCGCCTGGTTAACCTGCTCCTGAAGCCAACCAATAAACGCCTCGATTTTCGGCCACTGCCTGCCGGGCAGCGTGGTGACGTAGTAATGCTGATGGCATTTCAGTGCCATATCGCCAAAAGGCGCGACCAGCTCTCCGCTGTCGAGACGTTTTTGTACCAGCCTCTTTCTCCCCATCGCCACGCCGATGTGGTTCATCGCCGCAATCACCGCTAAATCAGAACGATCGAAACCAATGCCCGACGATGTCGGCAAATTTGCCGCATAATGCTGCGCCCAGCTGTGCCATTCATCCGTTCCAGAATCGTTACTCCATGCCTGCCTGTCGTGCAGCAAAGTACAGTGCGGCAAGTTCAGCAGTGATCCCATCAGGTCATAGCGACGAGCGTAGTCCGGGCTGCATACCGGCAAAATCTCTTCATCCATCAGAAAATGGTGCGTGAGCTGCGCGGACGGCGCATCATCAAAATAGAGCGCCGGAACCAGCCAACACTGGGTGATGGAGGGCCGACACTTCAAAGGTATACAGTTTTGACAGCTGCCAGCCGTGAAGTAGCCGGTTTCTGACTTCGCGTAGGGGATCCATACGACCACGACATTTATCGCGTCCGTTATTGCACTGGCGTACACATTCCTGCTTTCCTTTATTATGTGACTGCTCCCCGCCACTTGCGGCGGGGCTTCCCACTTCTCAGGCTGCCACTGGCACAGAGCCAGACTTACGCAAGCCTCCATGGGCTTTGACGACGTGACCCGCCGCCATTAACTCTGTGATACCCTTGTGTTGGATGTTGATCGCCGCGTTTATATCGCGATCATGATTAGTATTACAGCCAGGGCATTTCCATTCCCGCACTTTCAGCGGCATTTCCGGCATTTTGTGACCGCAACAATGGCACGTTTTCGAGCTGGCGAACCACTGATCCAGTTTGACCAGGTGAACCCCTGCTGACTCCGCTTTGTAGGCGAGTTTTTTCACAAATTCAGACCATGCCGCATCCCCGATATGATGGGCGAGGCGACGGTTTTTCATCATGTTTACTGATTTCAGCGTTTCCACAATCACCGCTTGGTTTTCGTCGATAATTCGTCTGGAAAGTTTATGCTGGAAGTCAGCACGGCCATTGGCTACCCGTTCGTGTTGTGCGGCAAGGCATATGCGTGCTTTGCGGCGGTTTGCACTTCCTTGCTTCTTACGGGATAGCGCCTTGCTGTCACGGCGTAAGCGGCGATAGGCGTTGACCAAGTGGCGAGGGTTTAACACCTTGCCGCCGTCATTGCCGATCAAGTAATGTGACAATCCCAAATCATAACCCGTCACACGGGTGATGTAAGTCGGTTTTGCTGCCGCGTCCTGTCCATCGTCTGCGAGTATTGAGGCATAATATTTGCCCGCCGCGTTACGGGTGATCGTGACGCTGGAAATCTTGCCGACAATCTCACGGTGAATGTTCGCCCGGATAGGCTTTAATTTTGGCAACTGGATAGCGTCAGTTAATACTTTCCCGTTGGGATGGTAGCTGGATTGCTTGCCCTGTTTACTTTTGAAAGTAGGGAATCCAGCCCGCTTCTGAAAGAAGTTAGCAAAGGCTCTGTCCAGATTGATCACCGCTTGCTGTAGCGCCAGCGAGTCAAATTCTTTGAGCCAGCTATAACGGCGTGACTTCTTCACCACTGCCAGCAACGGCTTTATATCGCGTGTTGGCTTGAGTGAAACGCCGTGGCGCTGGTACATATGGCGGCTGATATGAAGAGCTTTATTGTACGTGAACCGAACCGCCCCGAACTGAGCATTCAGGAATGCGGCCTGTTCGCCGGTCGGGTAAATGCGGACTTTAGTCGCTCTTTTCATCTCAGCCCCCGTGCAGTACACTGGTTATTTATACACCATTATGCGCTACATTTTTTGATACCAGGCAAAAAATAGTTAGCGCCCCTTATATCCCCGTCCGATTGGACAAGGGTTTACAGGGCATTTGCTAAGCGCAAAAGAGACTGACTATGGAAAACATTCAAACACTTATCGCCCAGTATCCTTTAGTGGAAGACCTGGTCGCTCTCAAGGAGACGACCTGGTTTAACCCTGGCACCACCTCTCTTGCGGAAGGTTTACCGTACGTTGGCCTGACAGTGCACGATGTTCAGGATGCCCATGCTCGTCTGACGCGCTTCGCGCCGTATCTGGCGCAGGCATTCCCGGAAACCGCAGCCACCGACGGCATTATCGAATCCGAGCTGGCCGCTATCCCGGCGATGCAAAAGCAGCTGGTAAAAGAGTACGGGCAGCCTATCCGCGGAGAAATCCTGCTGAAGAAGGACAGCCATCTGCCGATTTCCGGATCAATTAAAGCGCGTGGCGGCATTTATGAAGTGCTGACCCACGCGGAAAAACTGGCGCTGGAAGCCGGTCTGCTGACCACACAGGACGATTACAGCATTCTGCTTGCACCTGAATTTAAACAGTTTTTCAGCCAGTACAGCATCGCGGTAGGCTCCACCGGCAACCTCGGGATGTCGATTGGCATTATGAGCGCCCGAATCGGCTTTAAGGTGACGGTGCATATGTCTGCCGACGCGCGCGCGTGGAAAAAAGCCAAACTGCGCAGTCACGGCGTGACGGTCGTGGAGTATGAAGAAGATTATGGCGTGGCGGTTGAACAGGGTCGTAAGGCGGCAGAATCCGATCCGAACTGTTTCTTTATCGATGATGAAAATTCCCGCACGCTGTTTTTAGGCTATGCGGTCGCGGGCCAGCGTCTGAAAGCGCAGTTTGCCCAGCAGGGGCGCGTGGTGGATGCCGACCATCCGCTGTTTGTGTACCTGCCGTGCGGCGTCGGCGGTGGTCCCGGCGGCGTGGCGTTTGGCCTGAAGCTGGCTTTTGGAGACAACGTGCACTGCTTCTTTGCCGAACCGACCCATTCCCCCTGCATGCTGCTGGGGATTTATACCGGGCTGCACGATACGATTTCCGTGCAGGACATCGGCATCGATAACCTGACGGCGGCGGATGGGCTGGCGGTGGGCCGCGCGTCCGGCTTTGTTGGCCGGGCGATGGAACGCCTGCTCGACGGTCTGTACACCCTCGACGATCAGACGATGTATGACATGCTGGGCTGGCTGGCGCAGGAAGAAGGGATTCGTCTTGAGCCGTCGGCGCTGGCCGGGATGGCCGGTCCGCAGCACGTTTGTGCCTCCACGGATTACCAGCAGATGCACGGCTTCAGCGCAGAGCAGCTCAATAACGCCACCCATCTGGTATGGGCGACCGGCGGCGGTATGGTGCCGGAAGCCGAAATGGCGCAGTACCTGGCGAAAGGGCGCTAAGCCGCGCTGACATCAAGCAGCATCGCCGTTATTGCGCGATGCTGCTTTATCACAATCGTGCCAGTTTCCCTGCCATTGTGGCATCTCAGGTCAAAGCGTATTGCCGCGCGTCACACTCCATTCTCCTGCTTCCCCCGGCATTAAAACGGCGTCGATATACTCCGGTCTACCTCGTACCTCTACGATAAACCGGAGAACACAATGCAACAGGCTGATAAATCTGTTGGCCGGGGCGGCTTCACCCTGCTCATCTGGGTGCTGCTTTTGCTTCTCGGCTGCGTGCTGTTTTTCTTTTCGCTCGATCGGCAAATTGTTTCCATCCTCAAAACCACGCTGATGCAGGAACTGGGGCTGGATAACAGCGATTATTCGGTGCTGATCAGCGCCTTTATGATCCCCTACACCTTCATGTATTTCTTCGTCGGCGGCATCGTCGACCGCTTCGGCAGCCGTTACGTGCTGTGCGCGCTGATGGTATTGATGTCGCTCGCCACGCTGATTACCGGCCTTTCCCACTCGATGATCGGTCTCATTACAGGCCGCGTTTTACTGGGGCTGGCGGAATCCGGGATTGTGCCCGCGCTGACGCTGGCGGTTTTCACCTGGTTTCGCGCCGAGCAGCGGGCGTTTGCCTTCCAGTTAACCAATATCATTCAGTCGCTGGGGTTGATCATCGCCCCGCCGTTCGTGGCATGGGTGACGCTGTCCACCGGCTGGCGTTGGGCGTTTTTTATTCCGGCAATGGCCGGCGTGGTGGTGGGCATTCTGTGGTTTATCTCCAGCCGCAAAACGCCGCCAGCGGCGGAAGATGTGGTGCAGGATACAGCTGCTGGCGTACCGCTGGTTGAGCGCTACAAAATGGTGCTCACCTCAAAGCCTATCTGGGCGCTGCTGATCGCGCGCCTGCTAACCGACCCGTTCTGGTTCTTCTACCAGTACTGGCAGGTGGGCTTTATGCAGGAGAAAATCGGCCTGACGCTGGCGGAAGTAGGCAAGCTGATGTGGCTGCCGCCGCTGGTTGCCGTGTTCGGTGTACTGGCGGTATGCTGGGCTTCAGACCGTCTCGTCGCACGCGGTATGGACGCCACTCGCGCCCGTTTAACCATCATCTGGTCGGTAACCTGCCTCGCGCCGCTGGTGTTCCTGCTGCCGTCCATCAGCAATGCCTGGGCCGCTGTCGCCATCATGACGGTGATTAATTTTATGTGTACCGCCTGGCTCAGCATGGCAACCATTATGATGGGTGGTCTGGCCCCGCGCGTAGCTATTGCCACCGCCATCGGCGTGATGAGCGCGCTGGGCGGCGTCACCTCGATTATCTTTAACGGCTTTGTCGGTTCCATCATCGACCACTTTGGCTACTCGATGCCGATTTACGCCGGTGCGACGCTGCATCCGATTGGCGCACTGGTGCTGGCCGCCTTTTTCTTACGTCGTAAAAAATCCTTTATTGCTCGTCCGGAGACTGTCTGATGACTGATATCGTTGTTGCGCCTGTGGCAGACGCCTGCGCAGATTTCACCGTACTCTATTGCCTGATAAACCACGAAAACCACCAGTTCGCCGCCTGGTATGACGCGGCTCACCGCATCACCGTCGGCCAGCGTCGTCTGCCCGATGGCCCGTGGCAGACATTTCAGCCACAAGGTTTCTGGTTGCCTGAGCGCGAACGTTACGCCCATATAACGGATTTCGACTCCCACAATTACCTGACGATGGCCGTCGATAGCGCCGGATATCTGCATCTTTCCGGCAATATGCATGTCGATCCGTTAATTTATTTCCGCAGCCGCCAGCCGCTGGATGTCACTACGCTGGAGTGCGTTCCGGCGATGACCGGCGAACGGGAAGCGCGCGCCACCTACCCGGTGTTCTTTAAGGACGTGCAGGGGCGGTTGCTGTTCCGCTACCGCGATGGCTGTAGCGGCAACGGCGACGATCTGTACAACATTTTTGACACTGAACGCCAGAAGTGGTCACGCCTGTTAGAAACGCCGCTGCTGAACGGTGAAGGGGAGCGCAACGGCTACGCCCGCCAGCCGCTGCTGGGGCCGGACGGCTACTGGCATATGGTGTGGATGTGGCGCGAAACGCCGCACTGCGAAACCAACAATAACCTCTCCTACGTGCGCAGCCGTGACCTGCAACGCTGGGAGAAATCAGACGGCACGCCGCTCGCGCTACCGATTGCCCGCCACCAGGGTGAAATTGTCGACGACGCCGGGATCGGCGGCGGGTTAATCAACATGGTGCAGGAGGTGGGTTTCGATAACGACGCCCGCCCGGTGCTGATTTACCATCGTTATGATGATCGGGGGCTATCACAGGCCTATCTGGCGCGCCCGGATGGCAAAGGCAATTGGCAAAAAGCGCAGGTCAGCCAGTGGGATTTTCGCTGGGACTTCAACGGCGGCGGATCTATCCCGCCAGATGTCACGCTCAGCGCGCCGCGGGCGATTGGCGACGGGAAGATAGAAGTGGAATGGACCTCGACGTGGGCCGGAAACGGCGTGTGGATTATTGATGACCGGACGCTAACCGTTGTGGCTACTCGCCCGCTCACGCCGCCGCTGCCAGCCGAACAATGGCAACCCCGGCAGAACGTTGCGCCACAGGCGGAAGTGCAACTGGTGGCCGCGCAGAACAGCGATTACAGCCCACAAAACCGCTATTGGTTGCGCTGGGAAGCGCTGCCTATTTTCCGCGACGTGCCGCACGAGGCGAAAACCGGATCCACGCAATTAGAAGTGATAGAAGTGCAGCTCTAAAAAAGCGCGCCAGCCGGGACAGTGGCTGGCGCGTATTCTTTCGCATCAGGCGTTGGCCAGCTGCTTCGCCTTCTCTTCTTCTTCCTGCTGAGCCTGCTGCGTTTCCAGCATTTTCTTCTCATACACCTTGAAGAACGGGTAGTAGATCGCCAGCGAAATAAAGAAACAGATAAACACCAACCCGCAGGCAATCAGGTTCCAGTTGGTGGTGATCAGCGCCCCCAGCGGGGCCGGAATGGTAAACGGCGGCTTGACCATCATGCGTGGGATCAGCCCACTGATGGTGAAGAGATATACCACCACCGTGTTGACCATTGGCGCCAGAATGAACGGCACAGCCAGAATCGGGTTCATGACGATCGGCGCGCCGAAAATCATCGGCTCATTGATGTTGAACAGGCCGGGAATGAATGACAGTTTTCCAAGTGATTTCAGATAGATAACTTTCGAGCGAATAAACAATACCACCAGCGCCAGCGTGGAGCCGGTACCGCCCATCTGCGCATACCACTGGAAGAACTGCTCGGTGAAGATATTCGGCAAGTCGTAAGCGCTGGTCCCAGCCTGGAACAGCTCCATATTCTGCACGATCGCCTGGTCCCACAGTGGGCGAATCAGCGGCCCCATCACCGCATGGCCGTGAATACCAAACACCCAGAACAGGTCGATAAAGAACTGTGTGACAATACCGCCGAACAGGTTAGTACCGGTCATAAAGCCCTTCAGCGGCATGATGATGTAGCTGATGATGGCGTTAATATCGATATTCAGGAAGTGTCGCGGTACCCAGAAAATCAGCACCACCGCCAGCGTCGGAAACAGCGCCGAGAAGGAGCTGGCCACCACCGGCGGCACGCCTGCCGGCATCTTAATTTCAATATTACGGACTTTAATAAAGCGATAGATTTCAATAGCAATCAGTGAGGAAATGATCGCCCCAAATAGCCCCTGCGAGCTGAGCGAGGCCACGGGAATATAGCGCCCGGATATCGCCTCACCGGCTACGGTGACACCCTCTTTAATATTCACCGGCACAATCATCAGCAGCGTAGCGAGCATCGCCAACAGTCCGCTGGTCACGTCGTTGAGTTTATAGCTTTTCCCCAAAAACGAACCGATGGTAAACGCGGCGTACAACGACATCAGGCCGACGGTAAAGCGGAAAGGGACGTCAAGAATATCGCGCCATGGCGCAATAAAATCCATGTATCCTTTAATCGGAATATTGAGCAGAATAACGAAAAATGACCCGACAATCGTCAGCGGTAAAATAGAGATTAAGCCGTTTCGAATCGCCTGCATGTGGCGCTGGTTGCCAATCGCATTGGCTACCGGCAACATTTTTTCAGCCAGCCGTTCAAAGAAAGACATGTTATTCCTCCTGGAAACCGTTATTGGCAATCACCGTGGCGAACCACTGCCCGGATTTTTTGAGCGACCGCTGCTGGGTCGCTAAATCAAGACGGTAGAATCCATAGCGATTTTTATAGGCGTTTTGCCACGACCAGCAGTCAATAAACGTCCACATGTGGTAACCCAGGCAGTTGCTGCCGTCGGCCATCGCCTGATGGAGATATCCCAGATGTTCTTTCAGGAATGCAATTCGGTAATCGTCCTGTACCTGCCCGTTCACCATAAATTGCTCTTCGTCCTGAATACCAATGCCATTTTCAGAGACGAACCACGGTAAATTGCCATAGCGTTCTTTCACCACCATGGCGATGTCATAAAGTGCCGCAGGGTAAATCTCAATACCGCGCGAGGTATTCATCCTGCGTCCCGGCATAATGTATTCTTCGAAGAAACGTTCCGGAACAAAACCGTGTGTTTCTGCCAGTGGCGTTTCACGTGCTTTTACACGGCGGGGACGGTAGTAATTGATGCCCAACAGATCGATACGCGTGTTGGCAATCAATGCGCAATCTTCCGCTAAATATTCCGGCAGTTGGTCATGTTCGCGCAAAATAGCCACCAGCTCTTCCGGATAGCGCCCCAGTAAAACAGGCTCGTTGATGCTGCGGGTATAAAAGAGATCGGCCATCGCTGCGGCCTGCAAATCTTCCGGTGAGTCGCTGCGCGGGTAGACCGGGATAACGTCCATAATAATGCCAATCTGCCCGGCCAGGCCCAGCTCGCGCCACGCCGCCACCGCTTTGCAGTGCGCCAGTACAATGTGGTGCAGCACCTGGGCCGCGCGGCGAAAATCCGTGACATAAGGATAATGGCGAGGGTGTAAATACCCGGCTTCCGCCGGAATTAACGGTTCATTGAAGGTAAACCAATAACGCACGCGATCGCCGAAGAGTTGATAGCAAATACGCGCATAACGGGCAAAGGCATCAATTACTTCACGATTTTCAAAACCGCCCTTTTCCTGCAGCGCCATTGGCATATCGAAGTGATAGAGATTAATAAAAGGCTCAATGCCTTGCGCGTGTAATTCATCAATCACCGCGTTATAAAACGCGACCGCCTGCTGATTCACCTCGCCGTCGCCATCGGGAATCAGACGTGACCAGGAAATAGAGGTGCGAAATGAGTTCAGGCCAATGTCTTTGGCACGTTGAATGTCTTCCCGATAATGCTGATAAAACGTCGAGGTATCATCCGTCGTGACGCCCTGAAAAAAACGTTCGTTAAAGTGGTGCGAAGCATAATCCCAGATATTATCGCCTTTGCCGTCGCCGGAAATACGGCCTTCAGACTGGGTCGCGCTGGTCGCCGTCCCCCACCAGAAATTATCAGGAAAACGATATTCCATAGTCGCGGTCCTTATTGTGCTTTGGCTAATAAAGACAGCGCATGATCCAGAACTTTATCGCCCTGCATCGAGCCATATTGCATCATATCAATGGCAGCCACCGGTACCCCTTGCGGCTCAGCGGCGGCAGATAAACGCTGAAGCTGGAATTTCACCTGCGGGCCTAACAAAATAACGTCGGCATCCTCAATAATTTGATCGAATTCAGAAACCGGGACGGCGGTAATGTCCACATCAATATCGCGACTGGCGGCAGATTGTTTCATTCTTTCTACTAACATACTGGTCGACATGCCCGCAGCGCAGCATAAAAAGATCTTTTTCATCATTTTCCCCTGGCGTTATATGCGTGGTATTCCGCAAAAATGCGGCCAAATATATTCTGCGTAGTCGGCCAGGAGGCGGCAAGTGAAGGCAGGCACAAAACCGATTTATATCGCTGGTACTTTTGTTGTTTGAAATGAGAGAAAAGATAATTTACCGCTCATAAACAGCAAGATAGGAATGTTACTTTTATTTTCTGTCGTGTTATTTTTATTCGTTTTTATGCGTTACCTCCCACTCTGGTCAGCTAGCGGCATTGATTCGGCGAAACACCAAACTGACGACGAAAGGCACGAGAAAAGTAGCTCACGTCGCCAAATCCACAACGCGCGGCAATCTCGTTCACCGAGTCACTGGTAAAACGCAGCTGATAGCGTGATTGCAGCAGCCGCAGGCGGGCGAGATACTGTTGTGGTGAAACACCGGTGTAGTCGCTAAAACCGCGCTGTAAGGTGCGCCTGGAGAGACTGAACGTCTGGCACAACGCGTCCAGATCGAGCGGTTGCTGCCATTGACCGTTCAAGTGAATCAACACCTGGCTGATGCGGTCTGCGCTGGAATGAAACTCCTGCGTTTTGTAGCGCCAGAGGTTTAGCGTGTGCAGCACTTCGAGAAAAATCATCTCCTTGTGGCTTTCAGCCAGTATTGGGTCGCTAAATTCCTCTGCCTTATGGCTGGCCAGACGGTCAAATACGCGCTGCATAATGCCGATGTCCAGTTGCCAGACGTTGCTTTCCCCCTCCTGCGGCAACAGATAATCGATATGCTTGATAAAGTTGAAGCTGTCGCGCCCCAGATAAAGCAGGTTGACCTGCTGCAAATCCTTCATCTCTTCGAACAGGTGATAGTCCTGACGATTCAGGTAACACAGCGTGCCGCTGCTCAGGAGGTAGGGTTTTTCATTGATGACGTGAATTCCGCTACCGCTACCCACCAGAAACAGTTCGCAGTATTCATGGCTATGCTCGTGGCTGATGCTTTTCTCCGGATGCCAGAAATGAAAGACCACGCTCTCCTGCGGATGGCGAAAGTGGGTATCACGGGGTAGCACAAGCGACATAGACACTCCTGGCGGTTTTTCACTCAGAGTGATAGTGATACCAGAATGACCAAAAGGTACCTTGACCTGTTTGCCACCCGGTAACGGCAATTGGCAAACAGAGAAAGCTTATCGGCTCTGATTTAACATCACCATTAATTCCATCGGCGAGCGGCGCTGTTTAAGCAAGTCGCGCATGGCCTTCATATGCGGCGCGCTATGGGTGAAGAAATGACGATAGCCCGCGCAAAGCGCGCTTTTGCCGTCAGATATACGATGTTTGGGGCAGTCGCCCTGGCAAAAACGCAGCACTGAACACTGGCGGCACGACGCCGTTAACCCACGCTGCTTTTGCTGACCAAAGTCGTCTACTTCCGGCCTGGCGTTCAGAGTTTGTAGCGTCTGCTGGTGAATATTGCCCAGAAGGTATTCGGGGGAAACGTAGTGATCGCACTGGTAGAGATCGCCGTTAGCCTCCAGCGCAAAAGCGTGGCCGCAGGTTTCGCTGAACGCGCACATTTGCGATGGATAACCGCTCCACACGCCGAGCGTCGAATCAAACAACTGGATATACACTCGACCAATATCTTCACGTACCCAGAGATCGAATACACCGGTCAGAAAGACGCCCCATTCCTCCGCGCTAACCGATTCCGCAGTGAGTTTGCCGGACTCATCGCACTCCACCAGCGGAATAAATTGTACGAACGGCGTGCCGAGCTCGCGCAGATAGCGGTACAGGCGCTGTGGTTGCTGGCTATTGAGGCTGTTAACTACCACCAGCAGGTTAAACTCAACGCGATATTGCACTAGCATATCAATGGCTTTCACCACTTTGTGATGGGAGGGCTTACCGCTGCGGTTGACGCGGAAGGCGTCGTGGAGATCGGCGGGACCGTCCAGCGAAATCCCAACCAGCCAACCGTTTTCACTAAAAAAACGACACCATGCATCGTTGAGCAGCAGGCCGTTGGTCTGGAACGCATTGTGGATCTGCTTACCGTTGGCATATTGCTTTTGTAGCGCCAGCGCGCGCTGGAAAAATGCCAGCCCGCACAGCGTGGGCTCCCCGCCCTGCCAGGCAAAGATCACCTCCGGCCCCGGCTGCGCCGCGATGTGCTGGCTGATAAAACGCTCCAGCGTGGCGTCATCCATCATCGGTTGTTGCGGTTTTTCAATGTAGAAGCAGTAGCGGCAGTTGAGGTTACAGCGAGAGCTGGCCGGTTTGGCCATTACCTGACATCCTGTCATGTAAAATCCCTGATAAAAATAATAAGTTGGCGAATATGAGTAACAGCAAACAATATTGCGAGTGATAACACCGCGAGGGAGATCAAAAATTTGTCACGCACCACCCGCGGCTGCGCAAAATCGTTCTGTGTGACATCCATGATGTTGCGGTTACGGGTGTACTGCCAGAGGATAAGCGCGACGATCGCCAGCACGACGATTGAAATCCAGAACAGCATACCGGCCTGATGCCAATTGTGCTTCAGGGCCAGCGCCATCAGCGCGCCATAGCCCAACAGCGTGCGAAACCAGGCCAGCGAGGTGCGTTCGGGCTGTAGCCCCGGATCCGCCTGACGACGGGCTTTACGGCTATCCGGCATACAACACCAGCAGCATGACGACCGCCGCCACAAAGACCAGCATCATGCTGATCACCAGCAAACTGCGGGTATAGGGCAAATCTTCCTTCAGGCGCATCGCCTTTTCATTGCGCAGCCAGCGTAAATAACCATAGATAGCCAGGCCGCCGGCAAACAGGCACAGCATCAGGGCCAGCGCCTCACGAATGGCGGGTGTGGCGAAGTCTGGCGCCAACTGGTCAAGCCCGACGCCCGCGGCGAGAAAACCCAGCGAGGTGCGGATCCAGGCAAGAAAGGTGCGTTCGTTAGCCAGCGAGAAGCGGTAGTCGGGCGCTTCTCCGAGGCGGGAAATTTTCATGACGGTTCCTTGTGATCGCAATAGTCAGCGGCATAACCTTAACGCAATTGGTGCTACTATGCCGCTGAGTTTGTCATCAATATGCTGATAATACAGCCATAATCAAAATTTCTGCTTTTTCTCCTCCACCTTCACTCCCTGTGTTCGCAAGCCGGTATCGTAATCGCGTACCACCGGCGAATAACCATCTTTCGGGCGCGGACGAAACGCGCCCATCCACCGCGGCTGCGCATTCGCTCGCCAGGGTCGCAGGCTCCACTGGTAGGTTCGGAACGGATCGCGAATTTTATCCATATAGTCCAGCAGGGCATCGTGCAAAACATCGCGTACCTGCGCATGCTGCGGGTCATTAATCAGGTTATGCATCTCATGCGGATCAGTGTGCCGGTCGTAGAGCTCGTCGCTGGTAAACAAGTTGAGCACTAGCTTGTAGTGGTCCGTTACCCAACAGCGCACCGGGATGAAGCCGCCAAAGCTGTCATGCTCAATCTCATAGCGGTTAAATTCAACCATCACCCCGCGATCGAGTACGGCATCCAGCACATTATCGCCGGGCAAGATCTCCGGTTTTTCAATACCCGCCAGCGCCATCATCGTCGGTAGTAGGTCAATGTGGCTTACCGGTGCATCCACCTGCGCACGCTCTCCGTGGGGCGAACGCATAATCAGTGGAATTCGTGTGATGTCGTCGTACATCGCAGCGCCTTTGCTGATCAGCCTATGTGCGCCCATCATCTCGCCATGATCGGAGGTATAGATAACCCAAGTGTTGTCCCGCTGCTCGGGCGTCAGCGCATTGATTACCCGACCAATCTGATCGTCAACAAAGTCGTTGCAGGCGAAATACATCGGATGATGGTAGAGGCCATCTTGCCCAACCGGTGACGGCATGGCCTCCGCCCACAGGCGGTGGTGCTGCGGCTTGTCCGCTAAATTATCTTGCGCTTTGTCACCCAGATCGTAGTAAAAATCCTGATACTTTTGCAGGTACTCTACCGGGCAGGTAAACGGGTGATGCGGCTCATCGTACGAGATGACCATCAGAAACGGTTCATCACATTGCGGGGCTTTCGCAAGATAATCCACCGCGCGCTCGCTGATACGATGCGCCCAGGTGAAGGTTTCATCAATACCGTGCTGCTGTAAGTCCTCCACGCTATTCAAGCCATTACGCCACAGGCCAATCTGTTCTTTGCTAAGCTCGCTGAGGTAATTCGCGCCGTCGTACCAGTAGTCCGCATCCCACTCCGGTGGACATTCGCCGGTGCCAAAATAGTCATGACCATCCAGATGCCATTTGCCGATATAGCAGGTGCGGTAGCCTGCGTCCTTAAAATAGCGGCCCATGGTGGAGATATTTTTTCCTGGCGCGACGTTATTAGTCCACGGCCCGGACTGATTGGCGTAAATGCCAGTAAACAGCCCAGCTCGGGCGGGCGTGCACACAGGGCTACAGGTATATGCGGAATTAAAGCGAATACCTTCCGCAGCCAGCGCATCAATATTATTGGTATTCAATGGCTTGCCACTATAGCAGCCCACCATATTGGTGGCCTGTGTATCGGTCATAATGAACAGGAAATTGGGACGGCTCATGGTTTTTCCTTAACGTCGGCAGAACAAAACACCGGGAGGGAAAGACGCTCCCGTCGGTGGCAATAAATCAGGTACAGCACAACAGCGGCGGCGATCCCATAGCTGATGATCGCCAGCCAACGAGAGCTATAGCCGCCAAACGTCGCCAGCCCGGCGTAGACGCCGATCATCGCGAAAAGAATACCAATGGAGGCAATCTTCACGTGTTTATAGGGCGTCATGTCGACGGCGAACGCGTCCTGGAACTTAAACGGCGTTGCCCGCGGCCAGATGGCGCCGATAATCAGCATCACCACTACGTTGATGCAGAAGGTGCATGCAAGCACGTAGAGGAAATGAAAATTGAAGTGCACCAGATAGTTAATGGTGATGTAGCTGACGATGCCCAGGCCCATTGCCACTTTGGCGGCAATCGCCGGAATGCGCGGGAAGAAAAAGCCCATGATGATGATGGTCACCAGCGGCACGTTGTAAATGCCGTTCAGCTGCTTCATCCAGCTGTACAGCCCCTGCGGCGCGTTGGCTATCCACGGCGCGACCAGCATTGAGATCACCGCCACAATAAGGCCAAAACGGCGGCCAACCTTCACCAGACTTTCGGGGGAAGCCTGTTCGTTGATGACCCGACGATAGATTCCCATGCTGAAGAGCGTCGAGGCGCTGTTAAGGAAGCCGCAAAATGCGCTGATAATCGCGCCGAATAGCACCGCGCTAAAGAAGCCGATCAGCGGTAGCGGCATCACCTTATTAACCAGCGCGGGGTAGGCCATGTCAGCCTTTGGTAAATCCTGAAAAAGATGGAAAGCGATAACGCCGGGCAGCACCAGAATCAACGGATCGAGCATTTTTAATACCGCCGTCAACAGCGCGCCTTTTTGCCCTTCCGCGAGGCTTTTTGAGGCCAGCGTCCGCTGAACGATGCCCTGGTTAGTACACCAGTAGAAGGTATTTACCAGGATTAGCCCGGTGAAGGCAGCACCGATGGGGAGCGGGTCGGCGTTGGTGCCCACTGAGTTAAGCATATGACTATGGTCGCTGGTGAGTCGCGCAATGCCCTGCGCAAAGCTCCCGTGCCCCATGGCAAGCAGGCCAAAATAAGGCACCATCAGACCGCCAATCACCAGGCCAATACCGTTAATCACATCGGCCACCGCGATAGCGCGCATCCCGCCAACCACCGCGTACAGAATGCCGCAAATCCCCAGCACAATCACCATTGCCCAAATGGCCATACCCTCTGAAATCCCAAATGTTTCAGTCACGTGGAACATTCTTTCAAATGCCAGTGCGCCGGAGTAAAGGATGATCGGCAAAAAGCAGATTCCGGTGGCAATCAGGAAACAGAAATCGATGATGATACGGGTCGTCTTGTCGTAGCGTTCTTCCAGGAAATCGGGGATCGTCGCAATGCCGCGCTGTAAATAGCGCGGCAGGAAAATCAGCGCCAGAAAAATCAGTGTGACGGCGGAGGTCACTTCCCAGCCCATTACCGACATTCCACTCTTGTAGGCCTGGCCGGTCAGGCCAACCAGCTGCTCGGTGGAGAGGTTAGTCAGCATCAGCGATGCAGCGATAACCGGCGCTTTAAGCGAGCGCCCAGCCAGAAAATACCCCTGCTGCGATCCCGTATCAACTTTGTGGACTTTCCACCAGGTAATTACCGCCACCAGCAGGGTAAATCCAATAAAACTCACTATTTGTATCGTATTCATCTTGCAGCCCTTTTGATTATATCCCGGCGCTAACAAGGTCAGAGGAATAGCGCGTTTTCGGGTTAAGGCGATGAAAATCATAAAACACAAAGCAATGTATCCCTGAGCAATAAAAATTTTGCTAGATTTAGCATTTCAGGTTGAGAGCATCATTCGCCGAAGAGAAAATAAAATGAATGGAAAAATACTTAATTCGCATGTAAAAAACGAAACTACGTATAATATTCCGTTAGTTCTGGATGAAAATGTGATCTCAAGCGGAATTTCCCTGCTCTCGCTATGGCATACGTTGGCTGATGAAAGCTACCGTGTGAGCTGGCCACGGGATAAGAAAAAACCGCTGATTGCCAACTCCTGGGTTGCTATCTATACCTTACAGGGCTGCGGTAAGATTTATCTGAGAAACGATACAGAAATTACTTTAAATGGAAACTGTATTATTTTTCTGAGACCTATTG
>NZ_JANEWH010000057.1:0-28603 GCF_028069715.1 Kluyvera sp. Awk 3
GCGTTAATGTAGAACTGATATGCTAATTATAATTGGCGGAAGATCACAGGAGTCGAACCTGCCCGGGACCGCTGGCGGCCCCAACTGGATTTGAAGTCCAGCCGCCTCACCGGAGACGACGATCTTCCGCGCCTACATTGCTACATGGAGGCGGGGCGCATTATAGCTACTTTCAATCATTTACCACATCCCCCCAGGGCACATTTTTCGCCCCGTCTCTCCAGCATTTTCGGGCTCCTCAGATAAAACCCTGCTTTTTCTTAGGGTTACATTTTCCATCTCTCACACCGCATATTATTTACCGCACTTCTTGCGCGATCGATGGCGCAAAAATCAGCGGTATACGCGAATAGTTGACCGTTTTCCGGCCATTTAGCCTCGTATTTATGCATCTTTGGCCGGCCGGGCTTACGGCGTAAACGAACCGGGACACTCACAGTGCAATCGCAAACGCTGCTAGGGGGAAGTACGGGAAAAACAGGGAATGGCTTAAGCGGAAAAAGTGAGCGGATTTTGGCGGAGATCGCAGGAGTCGAACCTGCCGGGAGCCGCAGGCGGCTGCCACTGGAAATGAAGTCCAATCGTCTCACCGGAGACGACGATCTTCCGCGCCTGCATTGCTACATGGAGGCGGGGCGCATTATAGCCACTTTCAATCCGTTGCCACATCTTTACTTACATTTTTCAGCACTTTTTTTACTTCCTCCGCACGGCATGAGTGGAAATGTATTAAAAATCCGTTATTTACACTTAGTCACACTCTGCTCGCCAATCCAGATCACATAAATCAAGAAACGTAATTTGATAACGAGATATCGCAATACACCTTATCAGCCTAATGGTTTACAAATCATGTAACCGGTACCACTTCGGCTTCGGTGCGAAAAGGGTTTGAAAGATGAAGAGTGAAGTATTGTCTGTCAAAGAGAAGATTGGTTATGGCATGGGTGATGCTGCCAGCCATATCATTTTCGATAACGTCATGCTGTACATGATGTTCTTCTATACCGATATCTTCGGTATACCCGCAGGTTTTGTTGGCACCATGTTCCTTCTGGCGCGCGCGCTGGATGCCATCTCTGACCCGTGCATGGGGCTGCTGGCGGACCGTACCCGCAGCCGCTGGGGTAAATTCCGCCCGTGGGTGCTGTTCGGCGCGCTGCCGTTCGGCGTGGTCTGCGTGCTGGCCTACAGCACCCCGGACTTCAGCCATAACGGCAAACTGATTTATGCGGCAATCACCTACACGCTGCTGACACTGTTCTACACGGTGGTCAATATTCCTTACTGCGCGCTGGGCGGGGTGATCACCAACGACCCGACGCAGCGCATCTCGCTGCAATCCTGGCGCTTCGTGCTGGCGACGGCGGGCGGCATGCTCTCTACCGTGCTGATGATGCCGCTGGTGAATCTGATTGGCGGCGACAACAAAGCGCTGGGCTTCCAGGGCGGTATCGCCGTGCTCTCGGTGGTGGCGTTCCTGATGCTGGCGTTCTGTTTCTTTACCACCAAAGAACGCGTGGAAGCGCCGCCAACGCAAACATCAATGCGTGAAGACCTGCGCGACATCTGGCAAAACGACCAGTGGCGCATCGTCGGCCTGCTGACCATTCTCAACATTATGGCGGTCTGCGTTCGCGGCGGCGCGATGATGTACTACGTCACCTGGATCATGGGGTCTCCGGTGCTGTTTACCGCCTTCCTCACCACCTACTGCGTGGGCAACCTGATTGGCTCGGCGCTGGCTAAACCGTTGACCGACTGGAAATGCAAAGTGAGCGTCTTCTGGTGGACCAACGCCATTCTGGCGGTGCTGAGCCTGGCGATGTTCTTTGTCCCGATGAACGCCAGCGTCGTGATGTTCGCCTTCATCTTTGTGATTGGCGTGCTGCACCAGCTGGTAACCCCGATTCAGTGGGTGATGATGTCCGACACCGTGGATTACGGCGAATGGCGTAACGGTAAACATCTCACCGGCATCAGCTTCGCGGGCACGCTGTTCGTGCTCAAGCTCGGCCTGGCGTTGGGCGGCGCAATGATTGGCTGGATGCTGGCCGGTGGCGGTTATGACGCCGCGGCGAAAGTGCAGAACCCCACCACCATCAGCATCATTATTGCCCTGTTCACTATCGTGCCGGCGATTTGCTACCTGTTGAGCGCCATTGTGGCGAAGCGCTTCTACACCCTGAAAACGCCGTTCCTGGTCAAGATGATGGCCGAACTGGCGAGCGGCGCGCACCGCACTCAGCAGGATTTTGAAAACGTATCTATGAAACAATCTCTTGAGAATTAAAAGGACGAGCTATGAAGATCAGTGATGGAAACTGGATGACCCAACCGGGTCTCAACTTAATTCATCCTGTCCAGGTGTTTGATGTTGAACAGCATGGGAACGAGCTAGTGGTGTACGTGGCACCGCGCGATGTACGGGAACGTACGTGGCAGCTGGATACGCCGATGTTCACTATTCGCTTTTTCTCTCCTCAGGAAGGCGTGGTCGGCGTGCGTATTGAGCACTTCCAGGGCGCGCTGGAGAAAGGCCCGCACTACCCGCTGAACGTGCTGAAAGACGTGAAAGTCCACATCCAGAACACCGTCGAGTTTGCCGAGCTGAAAAGCGGCAACCTGAGCGTGCGCGTCACCAAAGGCGAATTCTGGTCGCTGGACTTCCTGCGCAACGGCGTACGCATTACCGGTAGCCAGTTGAAAAACAATGGCTACGTGCAGGATAGCAACGACAACCGCAACTACATGTTTGAGCGTCTGGACCTCGGCGTGGGTGAAACCGTGTACGGCCTGGGCGAGCGCTTTACCGCGCTGGTGCGCAATGGCCAGAATGTCGAAACCTGGAACCGCGACGGCGGCACCAGCACCGAGCAGTCTTACAAGAACATTCCGTTCTACCTGACCAACCGCGGCTACGGCGTGCTGGTCAATCACCCGCAAAACGTCTCCTTCGAGATTGGCTCGGAGAAAGTCTCTAAGGTGCAGTTCAGTGTTGAAGGCGAGCATCTGGAATATTTCGTTATCGATGGCCCAACCCCGAAAGAGGTGCTGAACCGCTATACCCAGTTCACCGGGCGTCCGGCGCTGCCGCCGGCCTGGTCTTTCGGCCTGTGGCTGACCACCTCATTTACCACCAACTACGACGAAGCGACCGTTAACAGCTTTATCGACGGTATGGCCGAGCGCAATCTGCCGCTGCACGTCTTCCACTTCGACTGTTTCTGGATGAAAGCCTTCCAGTGGTGTGACTTCGAGTGGGACCCGGTAACCTTCCCGGACCCGAAAGGCATGATCCAGCGCCTGAAAGACAAAGGGCTGAAGGTCTGCGTGTGGATTAACCCCTACATCGGCCAGAAATCACCGGTCTTCCAGGAGCTGAAAGATAAGGGTTACCTGCTCAAACGCCCGGATGGTTCTGTCTGGCAGTGGGATAAATGGCAGCCGGGGCTGGCGATTTACGACTTCACCAACCCGGAAGCCTGCCAGTGGTACGCCGACAAGCTGAAAGGCCTGGTAGAGATGGGCGTCGACTGCTTCAAAACCGACTTCGGCGAGCGTATCCCGACCGACGTGCGCTGGTTCGACGATGCCGACCCGCAGAAAATGCACAACCACTACGCCTATATCTATAACGAGCTGGTGTGGAACGTGCTGAAAGAGACCGTCGGCGTTGAAGAAGCGGTGCTGTTTGCCCGTTCCGCCTCCGTGGGTGCGCAACAGTTCCCGGTGCACTGGGGCGGCGACTGCTACGCCAACTATGAATCGATGGCGGAAAGCCTGCGCGGCGGCCTGTCGATTGGTCTGTCCGGGTTTGGCTTCTGGAGCCACGATATCGGCGGCTTCGAAAACACCGCGCCGGCGGATGTCTACAAGCGCTGGTGCGCCTTTGGCCTGTTCTCCAGCCACAGCCGCCTGCATGGCAGCAAATCCTATCGTGTGCCATGGGCGTACGACGAAGAGTCCTGCGACGTGGTGCGCTACTTCACCGAAATGAAGTGCCGCATGATGCCGTACCTGTACCGTCAGGCGGCGCTGGCGAACGAGCAGGGCACGCCGATGCTGCGCGCTATGATGCTGGAGTTCCCGGACGACCCGGCGTGCGACTACCTTGACCGTCAGTACATGCTTGGCGATTCCCTGGCGGTGGCGCCGGTGTTCACCGAAGCGGGCGATGTGCAGTTCTACCTGCCGGAAGGTCGCTGGACGCATCTCTGGCACAACGACGAGGTGCAGGGCAGCCGCTGGCATAAACAGCAGCACGACTTTATGAGCCTGCCGGTGTACGTGCGCGACAACACCCTGCTGGCGCTGGGCAACAACAACCAGCTGCCGAACTACGCCTGGCATGAAGGCACCGCGTTCCAGCTGTTCCATCTGGAAGATGGCCGTCAGGCAGTCTGCGAAGTGCCGGCGCAGGATGGCTCCGTTATCTATACGCTGACCGCGAAACGCCAGGGCAACGTGATTACCGTGACGGGCAACGGCAAAGCCAGCGGCTGGACGCTGTGCCTGCGCAATATCCAGCAGATTGCTGGCGTGCAGGGCGGGGCGCAGGCGGGGAGCGAGCTCGGCGTGGTGGTGACGGCGCAGGGTAATGAGCTGGTGATTACACTTTAGTATTGAGGATACCCCCTCACCCTAACCCTCTCCCCGCGGGGGAGAGGGGACCGATAGTGCAGGTTGTGCGTTTGGTTTTCCCCTTACCAGGGAGGCGCTGGTCATACAGCGAGCACTTTGGATTTTCCCCCTCGCCCCTTTGGGGAGAGGGCCGGGGTGAGGGGGAAAACCCGCGCGACTACCTTATCTCGCCCCCCAGCATCTGCTGGGTCACTTCCTGCTTATCCATATTCACCGCATGCAACTGCCCGTTTACCGTTGGTTTCAGCGGCGCATCGACTTGCACATTCCCACTCGCCGTCAGCTGAACATTCCCATCGCCGGTGATCGGCAATGCCGGCCAGCCCCACTGCTGCAGCACGTTCAGCGGCACGCCGCGGCCGTTAAGCGTCACGCTGGTCTGGCGCTGCGGCTGCTGTGAGATCGTGGCGGTGGCTTCCAGAATCCCTTTTTCGGTAAAGGCGCTCAGTTCGCTGATGTTGACCTGAGAGGCATCAGCATTCAGCGTCATGGAGGGGCGACGAACGTCGACGCGGTTAAAGGTTGCCGCCGCGCCGTTCAGCGTCGCGCTGCCGCCCCACACGCCCCACTGGCGGTTTTTGACCAGTTGCAGGTTGGCGCCGTAACCGTCCAGCGCGGTGATCTGCCACGGGAAGGCCGGGTCGATATCGATAATCAGGTTACGGCTGGCGCCGAATTTCTTCAGCGTGACGCTTTGTAGCCACGGCGGCAGTTGCTCCATCCACAGCGTTTTCCAGTTTTCCGGCAGCGTATACTCCAGCCCGGCGAAGACCGCGTCGTCCAGCACCAGGGCGTTAGTGTCGCGCAACCAGTTGCCGGAGCTGCGCACCATCCCCCCTTCCCAGCGTGAGGTGAACTGCCGCAGCGCGATGCCCTGCGGCGAGAATTCCGCGTTGAGAATCGGGTCGAGCAGGTGCAGCGAGCCGTAGATAAACTCGCTGGCGTTGAGCGACAATTTCCCGTCGCTGCTCTGCCAGCCGCCCTGGCTGAGCGTCAGGTTGCGCAAGTTCAGGTCCAGATCGGTTACCGCCCAGTCCGGCCCCTGCAAACGCGCATCGGTCACGTCCAGTCGGCCAATCTGCAACGACGGTACGGTGGTCAGCGGGGCAAGGAAGTCGAGCAGCGATTTATCGCTTTGCATGCGGATATCGTTGAGGCGCAGATTATCAACCACCCAACTGCCGTCCGCGTTGCGGCGGGCATTGCCCGTCAGCGAGCCACGCGCCATATCCGCGCCGACGGTGGTCAGGGTGACTTCATCGTTGTTGATATCGCCTTCAATCAGCACGTTGGTGGCCGGTACGCCGTTCAGCGCCAGCGAGCCTGCGCTCATTTGAATTCGCGCTTTTTTGCCCAGCACGTTGCCAGCTTCCGGCGCCCACGGCATCACGCCGCCTGAGACACGCTGCGCGCTCAGTTCCCAGCCGGTTTCCGGGCTGTTGAGCGCCATATTGCTCAGCTGTAGGCGGTCGGCGACAAACGGCAGCGGCGCGGTGGACGGCGACAGGTTGAGGGTCCCGTCCTGTAAAAGAATGGTATCAACATGCAGCGGATCGGTAATTTGTCGCGAGCTTAGACCAATATCCACTGTTTTCGCGACCAGCGTCGCGGGCTTGCCATCGCGGCCAAAGGTGACGTTTTGCAGCAGGATATGCGACGGGGACGAGAAACGGTGATCCATCGCATCGAACTTCACCTGCCAGCTGGTGTTGTCGCTGAGCCACTGGCTGATGTGGCGCGCGCCCCAGCGCGTTTGCAGTAGAAAGTAAAAGGCCAGAATCACCAGCAGCAGGGCGATCAGCAGCCAGATAATGAGCTTTCCAAGAAATTTCATGATCTTCCGTCCTGAGAAGGGCACATAAACCTGTTATGCATGATTTATGGGCAATCCTCAAGGCAGGAATCGTATTATTCGATGTCGGCGGCAGTGGCTAAGGTGCCACCGCCGCGAAGTGAATTACTCTTTCTCAGGCGGGAAAACCAGGTTCAGAATGATGGCGGTGATGCCACCTGCGGCGATGCCGGAAGAGAGCAGGTTTTTCAGCCAGTCCGGCGCGAACTGCAGGATCTGCGGCTGCTGAGACACGCCCAGGCCAACGGCCAGCGACAGCGCGATAATCAGAATAGCGCGGCGGTTCAGCGGTTCGCGGGAAACGATGCGCACGCCGGAGGCGGCGATGGTGCCGAACATCACCAGCGTTGCGCCGCCGAGGACCGGTTCCGGAATGTGTTGCACGAAGCCGCTGACCGCCGGGAACAGGCCCAGCACGATCAGCATCAGCGCCACCACAAAACCAACGTAGCGGCTGGCGACGCCGGTCAACTGAATGACGCCGTTGTTCTGGCCAAAGCAGGAGTTCGGGAAGGTGTTGAACACCGCGGAAACGCAGGAGTTGAGGCCGTTTGCCAGCACGCCGCCCTTCAGGCGCTTCATATACACCGGGCCGGAGACCGGCTGCTCGGAAACGTCAGAAGTGGCGGTAATGTCGCCGATGGTTTCCAGCGAGGTGATCATAAACACCAGCATCAGCGGCAGCAGCAGGTTCCAGTCGATACCGAGACCGTAGTACAGCGGCGTGGGGATCATAATCAGGCTGCTGTTGGTCGGCGCCGTGTTTTCCGGCAGCATGCCGAGGAACCAGGCAATTAGATAGCCCGCCGCCATGGCGATCACCAGCGACGCAATGCGCAGGTACGGGTTACGCTGGCGGTTAAGCAGAATAATAATGGCCAGCACCACGCCTGCCAGCAGCAGGTTTTTCGGCGCGCCGAAGGTATTGTCGGCCATGGCCGCGTAGCCGCCGCCGATGGAGGTCAGGCCGACCTGAATCAGCGACAGGCCGATAATCATCACCACCACACCGGAGACCAGCGGCGTAATCACGCGGCGCGCCAGGTGCAGCACGCGAGATAAGACCATCTCGGTGCAGCTTGCCAGCATCAGGGTGCCAAACAGCGCCGCCATCATCGTCGGCACGTCCGCGCCGCCGGTTTTCAACGCCGTGCCGCCCATAATCAGCGGAGCCACGAAGTTGAAGCTGGTGCCCTGAATCGACAGCAGGCCAGAGCCTACCGGGCCCCAGGCTTTAATCTGAATGATCGATGCCACACCGGAAGCGAATAACGACATGCTGATAATGTGCTGAGTATCCTCAGCCGGCAGGCCAAGGGCCTGGCAGATCAGCAGCGCGGGGGTGATCACCGCGACAAACATCGCCAGCAGGTGCTGGAGTGCGGCGAAGAGGGTCTGCGGAAGTGGCGGACGGTCTTCCAGGCGGTAAATCAATTCGCTGGTTTGCTTGTGCGCAATCGGTTGCGCATTGGCTTGTTCGAGTGTGTTAGAGGACATCTCAGAGGCAATCCCGTGGTGGAAAAGTGGCGATTTTAGCGGACTGGTTGGTAAAAGCAAACGGTTGCTTTCGTAGGCGGTAAATTATTGCGGAAAATACCCCTGTGAAATGCATGTGTTTAACCGCGTGCGTTAACGAAAATGCTGACAAATAATACCTTTTTCTATCACTTTAGCGCTTTTCATGATTACACTTTGGGCCGATGCCTCACGAAGAGGCGATCTCGACATCGGAAAATTGTCGCGTGTGAATGGATCATGCGTTTAGTCAGGAGCTGTAATTATGTTTCATCTCGATACCTTATCGACGCTCGTTGCCGCAACGCTCGTATTGCTGCTGGGACGAAAGCTGGTCCAGAGCGTTTCCCTTCTCAAGAAATACACCATTCCCGAGCCCGTTGCGGGCGGCCTGCTGGTGGCGCTTGCGCTGCTGGTGCTGAAAAAAAGCCTGGGCTGGGAAATCGACTTTGATATGAGCCTGAAAGACCCGCTGATGCTGGCCTTCTTCGCGACCATTGGTTTGAACGCGAATATCGCCAGCCTGCGCGCGGGCGGAAAAGTGGTGGGCACATTCCTGATTGTTGTCGTCGGCCTGCTGCTGCTGCAAAACTCGCTGGGCATTGGGATGGCGAAGCTGCTGGGGCTTGACCCGATTATGGGGCTGCTGGCCGGGTCGATCACGCTGTCGGGCGGCCACGGTACCGGCGCGGCGTGGAGCAAGCTGTTTATCGAACGCTATGGCTTTACCCACGCAACGGAAGTTGCCATGGCCTGCGCAACCTTTGGCCTTGTGCTCGGCGGCCTGATTGGCGGGCCGGTCGCGCGCTATCTGGTGAAGCATTCATCGTCGCCGAACGGTACGCCGGACGATCAGGAAGTGCCTACCGCGTTTGAAAAGCCGGATGTTGGGCGCATGATCACGTCGCTGGTGCTGATTGAAACCATCGCCATGATCGCTATCTGTCTGACGGTGGGCAAAGTGATTGCGCAACTGTTGGCGGGAACGGTACTGGAGCTGCCAACGTTTGTTTGCGTGCTGTTCGTTGGCGTTATTCTCAGTAACGGTATGGCGCTGCTTGGTTTTTACCGGGTATTCGACCGCGCGGTGTCGGTATTGGGTAACGTGTGCTTATCGTTATTCCTGGCGATGGCGTTGATGAGCCTGAAACTCTGGGAGCTTGCGGACCTGGCGCTGCCGATGATCGCGATTCTGGTTGTACAAACCGTGGCGATGGCGCTGTATGCGATTTTCGTCACCTACCGTCTGATGGGGAAAAATTACGACGCGGCGGTGCTGGCGGCGGGTCACTGCGGTTTTGGTCTCGGCGCGACGCCGACGGCGATTGCCAACATGCAGGCGATTACCGAGCGTTTCGGGCCATCGCATATGGCGTTCCTGGTGGTGCCGATGGTGGGGGCGTTCTTTATTGATATCGTCAACGCGCTGGTGATTAAGCTGTTCCTGCTGTTACCGATGTTTGGTTGAAATAAAAATGCCGGAGCTTATCTCCGGCATTTTTTTGCCTGATGGCGCTACGCTTATCAGGCCTACAAACGGCGTCTCCGCTCGGTGCTTACTCGTCGTGCTCTTCCCACGCTAACGCGCGTTTCACCGCTTTCTTCCAGCCGCTGTAGCGGAAGTTACGCTCGGTGGTCTCAATCCCCGGACGGAACTCGCGCTCAATCACCGCTTTCTCCTGCAGCTCATCCAGGTTCTGCCAGAAGCCAACCGCCAGACCGGCGAGGTAGGCCGCGCCGAGCGCCGTCACTTCGCGTACTTCCGGGCGCTCTACGCGAGTGCCAAGAATGTCGGACTGGAACTGCATCAGGAAGTTGTTGGCCACTGCGCCGCCGTCTACGCGCAGGGCGTGCAGACGAATGCCGGAGTCGGCCTGCATCGCTTCCAGTACATCACGTGTCTGATAGGCGATGGATTCCAGGGTGGCGCGAATAATGTGGTTCGAGTTCACACCGCGCGTCAGGCCGAAAATCGCGCCGCGCGCATACGGATCCCAGTACGGCGCGCCCAGGCCGGTAAAGGCTGGCACCACGTACACGCCGTTGGTGTCTTTCACCTTGGTGGCGAAGTATTCTGAGTCGAACGCGTCGCTAATCAGCTTCATTTCGTCACGCAGCCACTGAATGGATGCGCCTGCCATAAACACCGCGCCTTCCAGCGCGTAGTTCACCTCGCCGCGCGGGCCGCAGGCGATGGTGGTCAGCAGCCCGTGGCTCGAAGCCACCGCTTTTTCCCCGGTGTTCATCAGCATAAAGCAGCCGGTACCGTAGGTGTTTTTCGCCATCCCTTCCTTCACGCACAGTTGGCCGAACAGCGCCGCCTGCTGGTCGCCGGCGATACCGGCGATAGGAATACGGGTGCCGCCTTTACCGCCGATGTTGGTCTGGCCGTAGACTTCGGAAGACTTACGCACTTCCGGCAGCATGGCGCGCGGGATATCCAGCGCATCCAGCATCTTGTCATCCCATTCCAGGGTGTTGATGTTGAATAGCATGGTGCGCGAGGCGTTGGTGTAGTCGGTGACGTGCACGCGACCCTGGGTCATTTTCCAGATAAGCCAGGTGTCTACGGTACCGAACAGCAGTTCACCGCGCTTCGCACGCTCGCGGGAGCCTTCCACGTGGTCGAGGATCCACTTCACCTTGGTGCCGGAGAAGTACGGGTCCACCACCAGACCGGTGGCTTTGCGCACGTACTCTTCCATCCCGTCGCGCTTGAGCTGCTCGCAGATATCCGCCGTACGACGACACTGCCAGACGATGGCGTTGTAAATCGGTTTACCGGTTTCACGCTCCCACACCACGGTGGTTTCGCGCTGGTTGGTGATACCGATAGCGGCAATCTGATCGGAGTTAATGTCGGCCTTCGCCAGCACTTCCACCAGCGTAGAGCTTTGGGTCGCCCAAATTTCCATTGGGTCGTGCTCTACCCAGCCTGGCTTCGGATAAATTTGTTCAAACTCACGCTGCGACACGCTGATGATGTTGGCGTCATGATCCATAACGACGGCACGGGAGCTGGTAGTGCCCTGGTCGAGCGCAACGATGTATTTTTTGTCAGTCATAATGAACGTTCCGTAGTCAGATTACAGCGAAGCATTGTGTTGATTTTGGCTGGAGACCGCTTTCGGCTCTTCAACCTCGCAGGTGTCGCAGGGCAGATGGCGACCGATCAGCTTGCGGTAGCTGAACGCACCCAGTGCTGCACCGACGATTGGCGCGCACAGCGGCACCAGGAAATACGGGATATCTTTGCCGCCGGTGAAGGCCACGTCGCCCCAGCCTGCCAGCCAGGCGAAGGCTTTCGGGCCGATATCACGCGCCGGGTTCATCGCAAACCCGGTCAGCGGGCCCATTGAGGCGCCGATAACGGCGATCAGCAGGCCAATCAGCAGCGGCGCCAGCGGCCCGCGCGGAATGCCGTTGCCATCGTCGGTCAGCGCCAGAATCACGCCCATCAGGATAGCGGTAATCACCATTTCTACCGCGAATGCCTGCACAAAATTGATATGCGGGTTCGGATAAGTTGAGAAAATACCCGCCAGTTCAAGACTTTCGACGCTGCCGCGCACCATATTGTGCGTGTGTTCGAAGTCGATGAACAGGTTGTAGTAAAGTCCGTAGACCAGCGCGGCGGCGCAGAACGCCCCGGCAAACTGCGCAACGATGAACGGGATGACCTTACGGCCATCAAAGCAGGCAAACAGCCACAGCGCGATGGTGACTGCCGGGTTTAGGTGCGCGCCGGAAACCCCGGCGGTCAGATAGATGGCCATCGCCACCCCCAGACCCCAGATGATGCTGATTTCCCACTGGCCGAAGCTCGCACCCGCGACTTTCAGCGCCGCAACACACCCCACGCCGAAAAATATCAACAACCCGGTACCGAGAAACTCTGCGATGCACTGGCCTTTTAACGTTGATGACTGGCTCATAATCGGAATCCTGAAGACTAATTGATGATTATTGTGTTCATGAGCATTCGCGACGCTCATGTTACCTTGTAGGTATAGTGTTAATTTATCGTTAACGAGCGTAAACGAGAAATATCGAAATCAAAATGTGTGTGGCTCGTCAAGAAATGAGCGTTTTCGCGCCAAAAAGCGAACGATTTCGCCGCAAAAAATGTGAGGAGAGAAACATTCCGCATGCTAAATCGTTAACAATTTATTGCATATTGACACTAACGCTCCAGGTCTATGCCGAAAATTGCGGAGAACCGCAATCTACAGGCTCTGGCGCTGGACAGGGGCGGCGGGGCTTCATACAATCGACCACAAGCCGTGCGCTTATTTACGTTAAGGCGTCACCGGGGTTCCGGGACGATATCAACGCCTTGCAAGATCAGGAGAGGTATGACGATGTCATTAGAAGTGTTTGAGAAACTGGAAGCGAAAGTTCAGCAGGCGATTGATACCATCACGCTGTTGCAGATGGAAATCGAAGAGCTGAAAGAAAAGAACAACACGCTGGCGCAGGATGTACAGTCTGCACAGCAGAGCCGTGAAGAGCTGGAGCGTGAAAACAACCAGCTGAAAGAACAGCAGAGCGGCTGGCAGGATCGTCTGCAGGCGCTGCTGGGCCGCATGGAAGAAGTCTGATTCCACCTCTCCCCGGGCAATCATTATCGCCTGGGGAAGTTTTCCCTCCCTGCTGATTTTCCCTGCTGAGTGAATTCGCGCATCCGCGCATTGTCCGTTTTCGTATATTTCAAAACGGCATAATCAATCTTTTTTTATTCTTTAATCATCGTTTCGATTTCTGGCAGGCTAGCCTCATTACAACACAACAGATAAGAGAGCGGGCGATGAACAAGTGGGGCGTAGGGTTAACTCTTTTGCTGGCTTCCACCAGCGTACTGGCTAAGGATATCCAATTACTGAACGTGTCTTACGATCCGACGCGTGAACTGTACGAACAATACAACAAGGCGTTCAGCGCGCACTGGAAAAAAGAGACCGGTGATAACGTGGTGATTCGTCAGTCTCACGGCGGCTCTGGCAAACAGGCCACTTCCGTGATCAACGGTATTGAAGCTGACGTCGTGACGCTGGCGCTGGCCTACGACGTTGATGCGATTGCCGAGCGTGGCCGCATCGACAAAAACTGGATTAAACGCCTGCCGGATAACTCCGCGCCGTACACTTCCACCATCGTGTTCCTGGTCCGCAAAGGCAACCCGAAACAGATTAAAGACTGGAACGATCTCGTGAAACCGGGCGTTTCCGTCATTACCCCGAACCCGAAAAGCTCCGGCGGCGCACGCTGGAACTACCTGGCAGCCTGGGGCTACGCGCTGCACCACAACAACAACGATCAGGCCAAAGCGCAAGATTTCGTGAAAGCGCTGTATAAAAACGTCGAAGTTCTGGACTCCGGCGCCCGTGGCTCCACTAACACCTTCGTAGAACGCGGTATCGGCGATGTGCTGATTGCGTGGGAAAACGAAGCGCTGCTGGCGGCGAACGAACTGGGGAAAGACAAGTTTGAAATCGTCACCCCGAGCGAATCTATTCTCGCCGAGCCGACCGTCTCCGTGGTTGACAAAGTGGCTGAGAAAAAAGGCACCACCGCGGTGGCGGAAGCCTACCTGAAGTACCTCTACTCGCCGGAAGGCCAGGAAATCGCGGCGAAGAACTTCTATCGCCCGCGTGACCCGGATGTAGCGAAGAAGTATGAAAATGCGTTCCCGAAACTGAAGCTGTTCACCATTGATGATGAGTTCGGCGGCTGGACAAAAGCCCAGAAAGAACACTTCTCTAACGGCGGCACCTTCGACCAGATTAGTAAGCGTTAATCTCCCTCTGACGCCCGGCAAATTTGTCGGGCGTTTTCTTTTAGTCATCAAAGTACGCTACTCTTCCCCCTGGTTTTTTCTGGGGAGACAACATGAAAAGGTTAAAATACCTGCTGATCGCGCTGCTGGTGATGGTGATAGCAGCAGGTGCTGGCGGTTGGTACTGGCTGCATTCCGGCAACTCGAATGCGCTGCGTCAGATTGTGTTACAGCAGTGTGTGCCGAACCAATTGCAGCATCGGACCCCTGCGCCGTGCGCAGACGTGAACCCGAAAGGCGGCTATGTGCTGTTTAAGGACCGCAACGGCCCATTGCAATACCTGCTGATGCCAACCTACCGTATCAATGGGACTGAAAGCCCGCTGTTGTTAGACCCACTGACGCCAAACTTCTTCTGGCAGGCGTGGCAGCGTCGTATGATCATGAGCGACAAACGGGGTTCAGAGGTGCCGGATAGCGCCATCTCCCTGACCATCAACTCCCGTACCGGGCGGACACAGAACCACTTCCACATCCATATTTCCTGCTTGCGCAAAGATGTACGCGCGCAGCTGGATGGCGATCTTGCGGCGATTAGCAGCCGCTGGCTACCGCTGCCTGGTGGGTTGATGGGACATGAATATCTGGCGCGTCGCGTCACTGAAAATGAGCTGGCGCAGCGTAGCCCGTTCCTGATGCTGGCGGAAGAAGTGCCGGAAGCGCGCGAGCATATGGGGCGCTTTGCGCTGGCGCTGGTGAAGCAAAGTGATGACTCGCTGTTGCTGCTGGCGACCGAGCGAAACCTGCTGATGCTGAACCGAGCTTCTGCCGAGGAAATTCAGGATCATCGCTGCGAGATTCTGCAATAACCCTACCTAATCTGGCGTTTACCTGTCTGGCCTGTCGTCGTATTCTTGCTGAAAAAAACGACAGGAGACAGGTATGTCGCTCTGGTTTTCTCATCCTCTGTTCCTTCCCTCACTCATTGTTGGCGTCACTATCCTGCTATGGGCCACCTCGTTGCTACCGGAGTTCATTACCGCGCTGCTGTTCTTTGCGGCGGCGATGACGGCGAAAATCGCGCCGCCGGATGTTATTTTCGGTGGTTTTGCCTCCTCGGCGTTCTGGCTGGTATTCAGCGGTTTTGTACTCGGGGTTGCTATTCGCAAGACGGGGCTGGCCGATCGTGCCGCGCGAGCGCTGTCGGCAAGGCTAACGAATTCCTGGCCGTTGATGGTCGCCTGCGTGGTGCTACTGAGCTATGCACTGGCGTTCGTGATGCCCTCAAACATGGGGCGTATTGCGCTGCTGATGCCGATTGTGGCGGCAATGGCGAAACGTGCGGGCATTGAGGACGGCACCCGCGGATGGTACGGGCTGGCACTGGCGGTGGGTTTTGGCACCTTCCAGCTTTCCGCCACCATTTTGCCCGCCAACGTGCCCAATCTGGTGATGAGCGGGGCAGCGGAAGGGGCTTACGGCATTCATCTGAACTATCTCCCGTATCTGCTGCTGCACACACCGGTGCTGGGTTGGCTGAAGGGCGCAGCGCTGATTGTGCTTATCTGCTGGCTGTTCCCTGGCAAACCGCATCCGCCGCGCGAACTTGAGCCATTGCCGCCGATGAGCGGTGATGAGAAGCGCCTGGCGTGGCTGCTGGCGGTAGTGCTCACTCTGTGGGTGACCGAGAGCTGGCACGGTATAGGGCCGGCCTGGACGGGGCTGGTCGCCGCGGTCGTCACGCTGCTGCCGCGCGTTGGGTTTATTACCGGTGAAGAGTTTGCCAGCGGGGTGAATATTCGCACCTGTATCTACGTTGCCGGGATCCTCGGGCTGGCGATTACCGTTACCCAGACGGGCATTGGTGCAGTGGTGGGCAATGCGCTGTTGCACATCATGCCGCTGAATGAAGATGCGCCGTTTACCAGCTTCCTCGCCTTGACCGGCATTACCAGCGCGTTGAACTTCATTATGACTGCCAACGGCGTTCCGGCGCTGTACACCACTTTTGCCCAGAGCTTCTCCGATGCGACCGGCTTCCCGCTGCTGAGCGTGATTATGATTCAGGTGCTGGGCTATTCCACGCCGCTGCTGCCCTATCAGGCCTCGCCGATCGTGGTAGCGATGGCGTTAGGGAAGGTGCCTGCGCGCGCGGGCATGCTGCTGTGTCTGGCGCTGGCGGCGGTGAGCTATCTGCTGCTGTTGCCGTTGGACTATGCGTGGTATCAGGTGCTGGGGAAATTATGAGTTGTCTCTAAAACAACAAACCGGCCATAGGGCCGGTTAACACACGTACGCCGTCATTCGGCGAAAACCTGGCACGATGGCCAGGTTCAATGTCTTACGCGTTTTTAGCTGCTTCTGCTGCTTTAACGATTACCGCGAAAGCGTCAGCTTTCAGGGATGCGCCGCCAACCAGCGCGCCGTCGATGTCCGGCTGGGTGAACAGCTCTGCTGCGTTGCCTGCGTTCACGGAACCGCCGTACTGGATGATAACCTGTTCAGCGATTTTCGCGTCAGCTTTAGCAATGTGGTCACGGATGAATTTGTGAACCGCCTGAGCCTGAGCAGGAGTTGCAGATTTACCGGTACCGATCGCCCATACTGGTTCGTAAGCGATAACCGCGCCTTCGAAGGCTGCCGCGCCCTGAGTTTTCAGAACGGCGTCGATCTGACGTGCACACACTTCTTCAGTTTTGCCCGCTTCGTTTTCTGCTTCGGTTTCACCGATGCACAGAACCGGAATCAGACCCTGTTCTTTCAGCACGGCGAATTTCTTGGCGATCAGCTCGTCAGATTCTTTGTGGTAGGTACGACGCTCGGAGTGGCCGATGATGATGTAGGTTGCGCCAACATCTTTCAGCATTTCAGCGGAGGTTTCACCGGTGAATGCGCCAGACAGGTTCAGGTCAACGTTCTGTGCGCCCAGGTGGATGTGGCTGCCCGCCGCGGCGTGTTTAGCCATATCGATATACATTTCCGGCGGAGCGATAGCCACGCCGCAGCCTGCCACGCCAGCCAGCTCTTTACGCAGGTTAGCAATCAGCTCGTTTACCATGTGGCGGCTGCCGTTCAGTTTCCAGTTACCCATCACTAAAGGATGTCGCATTTCGATTCTCCACGCTTGTCAGCGAATTAAGGAATATGGCCACCCGTCAGGGCAGCATGGTCTGTGAAACAGTATAGAGATTGAAAGGCATGAAGGCTTTGCTTTTTATCATTTATTCTCCCCTTCAAGATTTTCAGATAGCGCCAGCTTAATCGGTTCAACGGCGAAGGTCAGCCCTTTTTCGCCGTTATCTGCGACAACATAGCGCACCGCGCCTTCGGTGCTGGCGAAGTAATGTTTGCCTTTTCCTTGTGTCAGCAGCTTTTGTAATTTCTGCTGGCTTTGCGGTTTGGTCAGTGTGGGAATCACCGCGCGCATCAGGGCGCTCATGTACTCCTGCGCCTTGGCTTTTGCCGCTTTCTGCTCCGGCCCTTGAATCGGCAGCCAGGTAATTTGAATCGACTTAATCTTCAGCGTGCCGCGCTCCAGAGCCGTCGAGGCGTAGAGGTTTTCATTTATCTTGCTGGCGGCACGGGTAATGGTGAGCTGATCGCGGCTGGAGGTAATCGAACGGAACTCGCCGAGCGGCAGGCTGGGGTTTTCAGTATTGAACTTTTCCCTAAACTGGCTGATGGAGAGATCAAACGCCGGGGCGCCAGTGAGCAGGTATGGGGCAACGGCTGCAGGCGTTTCCGCTGACAGTACGGTCTGACTAAAACTCAGCGAGATGAGCCCTGCCAGACAGAGCGTTATCCATTGTTTCATACCAATCGTCCTCCTCTTTTCAGATGACGATTAAAACGGGAACGGCCCCGGTTGTCAAAATGTGCCCACTTCAGGGTAAACTACGCGGCACAACTACAAAGGAAAGAGTACATGACTCTACAGCAATGGTTATTTTCCATTAAAGGGCGTATTGGACGCCGTGACTTCTGGATCTGGATTGCCATCTGGGCCGTGACGATGGTCGCGCTGTTCAGCCTTGCGGGCGGCGGGCTCGTCGACTTACAAACTGCGGCGTTTATGTTGGTGTGTCTACTATGGCCAACGGCGGCAGTGACCATTAAACGTCTGCATGACCGGGGGAAATCAGGTCTCTGGGCGCTGCTGATGGTGCTGGCGTGGATGCTGCTGGCGGGCAACTGGTCCATGCTGCCCGGCGTATGGCAGTGGGGCGTTGGGCGCTTTGTTCCGACGCTGATTATCGTCATGATGCTGATCGATCTCGGCGCGTTTGTCGGCACCCAGGGCGAAAATAAATACGGTAAAGATACCCAGGCCGTGAAGTATCGCGCCGATCACCAGTAGTGTTCGGCGGTCATGTGGCCCGGACGACGGCGCAGGTGTTTGGTCATCTGCCGGGTCTCTTTCAACAACTGCTGGGTGTCGCGCACCATCTGCGGGTTGCCGCACAGCATGATATGGCTGGTTTCCGCGTTGAGCGGTAACCCTACCGAGGCTTCCAGCGCGCCGCCTTCAATCAGTGGCGGAATGCGCCCATTCAGCATCCCCGGCACGTTTTCCCGGCTGACAACGGTCTGAATACGCAGTTTGCCGTTATAACGCGCGGCTAATGACTGCATTTGCGGCAGATAGCTTAAATCGGCGGCGTAACGCGCTGCATGTACCAGCACCAGATTTTTAAAGCGATCGAGGTCTTTGCCTTCTTCCAGAATCGACAGGTACGGACCAATCGCTGTGCCGGTTGCCACCATCCACAACGTCTCGCAGTCAGGGATTTCGTCCAGCACAAAGAAGCCGGCTGCCTCGCTGACGATTTGCACATCATCACCCGGTTTTAGCGCCGCGAGCCGTGGGCTGAGTTTGCCCTCCGGAACGGTGACCAGATAGAACTCGAGGTCGGGATTGCTGGGGGCGTTAACGTAAGAGTAGGCGCGCTGTACTCGCTCGCCGTCGATATCCAGCCCCAGCTTGGCGAACTGCCCGGCGGTAAACGGATGAACCGGCGCGTGGACGGTAAGGCTAAACAGTGCATCGGTCCAGTTCTGCACTTTAACGACTTTGCCTGTAACCCAGTCTGCCATGGCGTATCTCCTCTCATTCGCGTTATCTTATCTTCACCGCGACGAGAAAAGATTTCCAGCCCGAAAGGGCTGGAAAGCTCGATTGATCAAATGATTTAAAGAATGTGACGCTGGATTTCAGCGTCTTTGCGATCGAGATAGTGAATAGACTGAATGCGGCGAATGGTGCGCGATTTACCGCGGATCAGCAGCGTCTCGGTGGTGGCGATATTGCCCTTGCGGGTAATGCCGTCGAGCAGATCGCCCTTGGTGATGCCGGTAGCGGAGAAGATAACGTTATCGCTGCGCGCCATGTCGTCGAGCGTCAGCACGACACCCGCTTCAATGCCCATCGCCTTGCAGCGTTCCAGCTCGTTTTCACCGATACGACGGTTCTCTTCGCTATCGCCCTTCACGTGATGACGGGCCAACAGGCGGCCATGCATATCGCCATCCAACGCGCGAATCACTGCCGCGGAGACTACCCCTTCCGGCGCGCCGCCGATGCCGTACATCACATCGACTTCGCTATCCGGCATGCAGGTCAGGATAGAGGCGGCAACGTCGCCGTCGGGAATCGCGAATACGCGCACACCCAGCTTTTGCAACTCGACAATCACCTGGTCGTGACGCGGCTTGGCAAGAATGGTAACGGTTAACTCGGAAAGCGGCTTGTCCAGCGCACGGGCGACATTGCGCAGGTTTTCTTCCAGCGGTTTGTTCAGATCGATGGCGCCTTTTGCGCCAGGGCCGACAATCAACTTTTCCATGTACATGTCAGGGGCGTTGAGGAAGCAGCCTTTATCGCCAACGGCCAGCACTGCCAGGGCGTTGGCCTGGCCCATCGCCGTCATGCGGGTGCCTTCAATCGGATCGACGGCGATATCCACCGCGTCGCCGTTGCCGGTGCCGACGGACTCACCGATGTAGAGCATTGGCGCTTCATCGATTTCGCCTTCGCCAATAACGATGGTGCCGTCAATGTTGACCTTGTTGAGCATAATACGCATGGCATTGACCGCTGCGCCGTCGGCGGTGTTCTTGTCGCCACGGCCCAGCCATTTGTAGCCTGCCAGCGCCGCCGCTTCGGTGACGCGCGAAAATTCGATTGCCAGTTCTCGTCTCATTACAAACTCGTCCAGGGAAGTAAAATTGTGCGAAGTTTAGCACAGCCCTTTTCGGGCTGTGGGTATGGCTACGCGTTGGAATAACGTTCGGTTTCCGGCATCCAGCGCTCAATCAGCGCATTGGCCTGCTGTGGATAACGGTCATGAATATGCCGTGCCAGGCGCTGAACTTCGGGGATCATGGCCTGATCGCGCAGTAGGTCGGCAACTTTAAATTCGGCGTTGCCGGTCTGGCGGGTGCCGAGCAGTTCGCCGGGGCCGCGAATCTCGAGATCTTTCTGAGCAATCACGAAGCCGTCGTTGCTGTCGCGCAGTACCTGCAGGCGCATCTGCGCGGTTTTTGACAGCGGCGCTTTGTACAGCAGTACGCAGTGTGAGGCCACCGCGCCACGGCCTACGCGGCCTCTGAGCTGGTGCAACTGCGCCAGCCCCAGACGCTCCGGATTTTCGATAATCATCAGGCTGGCATTGGGCACATCGACGCCGACTTCAATCACCGTGGTGGCAATCAGCAAATGCAATTCGCCCTGTTTGAACGCCTGCATGACGGCCTGCTTCTCGGCGGGTTTCATTCGCCCGTGGACGAGGCCGATATTCAACTCCGGCAGCGCCAGCTTCAGCTCTTCGCAGGTGGCTTCCGCCGCCTGGGCCTCCAGCAGGTCAGACTCTTCAATCAGCGTGCACACCCAGTAGGCCTGACGGCCTTCGGTGGTGCAGGCGTTGCGTACGCGGTCGATAATATCGTGGCGGCGAGTATCGGGGATCGCGACGGTGGTGACCGGCGTGCGTCCCGGCGGCAGTTCGTCAATCACCGAGGTATCCAGATCGGCATAGGCGGTCATCGCCAGAGTGCGGGGAATTGGGGTTGCGGTCATGATCAGCTGATGCGGGTGAAAGCCCTGCTGTTGGCCTTTTTCCCACAGCGCCAGACGCTGGTGGACGCCAAAGCGGTGCTGTTCATCGATGATCACCAGCGCCAGCCCGTTAAACTGCACCTGTTCCTGGAAGATGGCGTGGGTGCCGACAATCATCTGCACCTGACCGCTGGCAATGGCCTCCTGCTGTGCCTGACGCGCTTTACCTTTCTGTTTACCCGCCAGCCAGCCCACTTCAACGCCCAGCGGCGCAAACCAGCTGCGGAAGTTGTTGGCGTGCTGTTCGGCGAGCAGTTCGGTCGGCGCCATCAGCGCTACCTGCTTGCCGTGGGCGATGGCGCGTAGCGCGGCCAGTGCGGCAACCAGCGTTTTCCCGGAGCCGACGTCGCCCTGTACCAGGCGCATCATCGGCACATCCAACGCCATGTCGTGTTCAATTTCCGCGGTGACGCGCGCCTGTGCCCCCGTAGGCTTAAATGGCAGCGCCGCCAGCAGCTTATCTTTCAGCGCATCGTTGGCGCTGAGCGGCTGAGCGTGGAAACGCTGCGCGCCCGCGCGCAAGGCCAGCATACTCAGGTTGTGCGCCAGCAGCTCTTCAAGGATTAGGCGCTGCTGCGCCGGGTGTTTACCGGTTTCTAAATCAGCAAGCTGGAGCGTCGGCGGTGGGCGATGCAGCGTACGTAGCGCCTCCGGCAGGCTCATCATGCCCTGTGCCAGTTCCGGCGGCAGCAGTTCGCTGATGGCGCAGGTATCCAGCAGATCCAGCGCCTGGTCGGTGAGTTTACGCAGCGTCGCCTGCTTGATGCCTTCGGTTGTGGGGTAGACCGGCGTTAAGGTCTCCTGCAAATCCGGTGTGCTGAGGTCACCCTGTACGCGGTATTCCGGGTGGATCATCTCCGCGCCGTACTTGCCGCGTTTGGCTTCACCATAGGCTAGCACCCGCCGCCCGGTGGCGAGGCTGTTTTTCATCGCCGCGTTGAAGTTGAAAAAGCGCATGGTCAGGATGCCGGTGCCGTCGCTAATCTGGCAGGTCATCATCCGGCGGCCGCCGAAGGTGATATTGCAGTTCAGGACTTCGCCTTCCACGGTTACATAGATGCCGGGAAGCAGTTCACCGATAGGATAAAGTTGGGTGCGGTCTTCGTAGCGCAGCGGCAGGTGCAGGAGCAGATCCTGCACCGTGTGCAGACCAATTTTTGCCAGCCGGCTGCTCTGCGCGGCGCCAACGCCGGTCAACGTGTTGAGCGGAACGGCATCCAGCAGACGGCTTTGCATAACAGTTACTCCGAGGCCTGCATAGTGGACCACCACGTGGCATCGGCTTCAATTTCGCCTTGCTCGTTGACGTGGGGATAAGGGAGTCCTTTGCGTTTAGCGACGTTTGCCAGCACTGGGTAGCCGCCTTCAAACAACAGGCGCTGCTGTTCTTCGTCCGGTAGCATACTGTTTTCCCGGCGGTACATGCCGGCGTTCTGCCGCTGGCGCTGCGCTTCGTAGAGAATCAAGGCTGAAGCGACGGAGACGTTGAGTGACTGCACCATGCCGATCATCGGGATGATGATGTCCCGATCTGCGAGGGCTAATGCTTCCTGGGTGATACCGGTTTTTTCCTGACCCATCAGAATACAGGTCGGGCGGGTATAATCGATTTCACGGAAGTCGACCGCTTTATCAGACAGATGTGTCGCCAGAATCTGCATGCCCTGGCTTTTCAAATGCCCCACCGCGTCGCCAATGGTGCGATGGGTCTTTACCTGCACCCAACTGTTGCTGCCCGCTGCTGCCGAGGCCATCGTGCGCATGCGGTTACCCGGCCAAACGGCGTGAACTTCGTGAACGCCTACAGCATCGGCGGTGCGAACGATCGCCGAGACATTATGAGGTTTGTGGACCTCCTCCATGCAGACCGTCAGGTCAGGCTGACGCCTGGCGAGCATCTCACGGATACGCGCATAACGCTGTAAGTTCATAAAGCTAGTTTCGGTTACGGGTGACTTTGATGACGTCCGGCATCACGCGGATTTTGCGCATGATATTCGCCAGATGCACGCGGTCGCGGGCAGTCAGGCGGATAAAGGCGCTGTATACGCGGCCGTCTTTCTCTTCCGTATTCAGGCTTTGAATGTTGGACGTCGCGGTATTGATGGCTGCCGTCAGGTTGGCCAGCGCCCCCTGATGGTTGAACATATCAACCTTAATCTCGGTGATAAATTCCTGCGCCGTCTCTTTGTCCCACTCAACCGCCATGAATTTCTCAGGTTCTTTCTGATAGCCGCGAATGTTGCGACAGGATTCATGGTGAATAACCAGCCCTTTACCCGGGCTGACGTGGGCGATGATCGGGTCGCCAGGGATCGGACGACAGCATTTCGCGAAGGTGATCAGCACACCGTCTGCGCCTTTAATCGGCAGATGGGTATGCCCGGAGGCACCCGGTGCAGAAGGGATTGCTTCACCCTGCTGGAGGTTTTTCGCCACCACTACGCTCATGGCGTTGCCAAGGCCAATTTCGGCCAGCAGATCGTCAAGAGTGGCAAGACGCATACGGTCAAGTTCACGCTGAACATGATCCGGCGGGATTTCCGCGAGCTTGCGGCTACCGCCCAGCGCGTGGTTCAGCAGACGGCGACCCAGGCTGACGGAGTCGTCGCGCTTGAGGTTTTTCAACATCTGGCGAATTTTGGCGCGCGCTTTTGAGCTGACGACAAAGTTGAGCCATGCCGCATTCGGGCGTGCGCCCGGCGCGGTGATGATTTCGACCGTCTGGCCGCTGGAAAGCGGCTGCGACAGCGGGTAAGGCTGCCTGTCGACGCGCGCGCCCACGCAGGCATGACCGATATCGGTATGCACGGCGTAGGCGAAGTCCACCGGCGTCGCGCCAGCGGGCAGTTCGACGATGCGGCCTTCCGGGGTGAAAACGTAAATCTCATCCGGGAAGAGATCGGATTTAACGCTCTCGATAAATTCAAACGAGCTACCGGCGCTCTGCTGCAGTTCCAGCAGGCTTTGCATCCAGCGCTGGGCGCGGATTTGTGCGGTAGTACTGCTTTCGCCACCGTGCTCTTTATAAGCCCAGTGCGCGGCAACACCCATTTCTGCCATTTGATCCATGTCTTCGGTACGGATCTGGACTTCGACCGGGACACCGTGCGGCCCAATCATCGAGGTGTGCAGGGACTGATATCCGTTGGCCTTTGGAATCGCGATGTAGTCTTTTACGCGACCCGGGCGCGGCTTGTACAGGCTGTGCATCTGGCCCAGTACGCGATAGCAGGTATCCAGATCGTGGACGATAACGCGGAAGGCGTAGATATCCATGATCGAGTGAAAACGCTGCTCTTTCAGCACCATTTTGCAGTAGATAGAGTACAGATGCTTCTCGCGACCGCTAACGCGACACGGAATTCCCGCTTCCTGCAAACGCCCTTCAATTTCAGAAAGGATCTTCTGAATCATCTCTTTACGGTTACCGCGCGCGGCTTTCACCACCTCTTTAATGACGCGATAACGGTTGGGATACAGCGCTTCAAAGCCCAGCTCTTCGAGCTCGGTCTTGATGTGATGGATACCTAAACGGTGTGCCAGCGGGCTGTAAATTTCGAGGGTTTCACGGGCGATGCGGCGACGTTTGTCCGGGCGTAATGAGCCCAGCGTGCGCATGTTGTGGGTACGGTCGGCAAGCTTGATGAGGATGACGCGGATATCCTGCACCATCGCCATAATCATTTTGCGAAAGTTTTCGGCCTGCGCCTCTTTCTTATCGCGGAACTTGAGTTTATCAAGTTTAGAGACCCCCTCTACCAGTTCAGCAACGCTTTTGCCAAACAGTTGCTCCATGTCCTGGTAGGTGGCAGGGGTATCTTCAATCACGTCGTGCAGCAGGGCGGCCATCAGCGTTTCATAGTCGAGCTTCATCTCGGCCAGAATGCAGGCTACCGCTACCGGGTGCGTGATATAGGGTTCACCGCTTGAACGTGTTTGCCCCTCGTGAGCGTCACGTGCAACGAGATAGGCCTGCCGAAGACGTTTAATCTGGTCTTCCGGCAGGTAATTTTGAATCAGCTGATTCAGGCTCTCAAACAGATACAAGGGCGACCCGCTATCTAATTAACGACGACCTTCAGCAATAGCGGTAACAGCTTGTAATTCAGCGGCTTCCTGCTCTTGCTGTTCCTGGCGCTCGCGCACGTCGAGGATCTGGTTGTTGATCAGACCTTCTTCGATTTCGCGCAGTGCGATCACGGTGGTTTTATCGTTTTCTTCCGGTACCAGCGGATCCTTGCCGCCTACCTGCATCTGACGAGCGCGACGCGCGGCGACCAGTACCAGGTCAAAACGGTTACCAATTTTCTCTACAGCGTCCTGAACAGTTACGCGTGCCATACTTTAATGCTCCACAGGTGAAGAAATGACTGGGCATGATACTGAAAGTGGGTTCAGTCTGCCAATAATTTGCTGATTAAAGCGTCATGTCGCTGCTTTTGGCGGCTCATACGCAGACGTTCAGCGCGGAGGATGGTCTTTAAATCACTCAGCGCGGTATCGAAATCATCATTGACGATGAGGTAATCATATTCCGCGTAATGACTCATTTCTGCAACTGCCTGAGCCATTCGTTTTGCGATGACTTCCTCGCTGTCCTGGCCACGGCCACGCAGGCGGCGGTCCAGTTCAATTTTAGACGGCGGCAGAATGAAGATGCTGCGCGCGCCCGGCATGCTTTTACGGATTTGCTGTGCGCCTTGCCAGTCGATATCCAGGAAAACATCAACGCCGGTCGCCAGGACCTGCTCGATAGCCTGACGCGAGGTGCCGTAATAGTTGCCAAAGACTTCTGCGTGTTCCAGAAACGCACCTTCGCCAATCATCGAACGGAATTCGTCGTGATTCACGAAGAAATAGTGTTCACCGTGCACTTCACCCGGACGCGGCGAGCGCGTGGTATGTGAAACAGAGACCTGGGAGTCATACAACGGTTGGGTTTTTAATAAAGCCTGAATCAGGCTGGATTTACCCGCGCCGCTAGGGGCGGAAACAATATAAAGCGTGCCTTGAGCCATGAGTGTCTTTTGTATGTGATGATCGAAAGAGAACTTACATACGAGCCTATTATACACGGCGGCGCTGCGCGACGTAGCCTTTGTCACACTTTTTGCGCCAGTTTATTTCATTTTGCGAGTCGTTTTCCTGAATTATCCCCATGTTGCTGCAACGAATGCAATTTCCCTGAAGCCTGCTCGGGAAACGATACGCTCGTGCTCGCGTCCAGAAAACGGCTGCATTACAAACAGAGCCAGCGTACTGACGGGGAAAGCATATGAAGGCATGGATGATGGGCCTGGGGTGGCTGCTGGTTATGCAGGTGCAAGCCAGCTGTCCAGTCTGGTCTGCCGCGCGGGCCGAGCAAGAGATTGCGCAGCTACAGGGGCAAATAGCAAAGTGGAACGCCGATTACTGGCGGCAAGGCGTCAGCGGGGTGAGCGACGGCGTCTATGACCAGCTTACGGCTCGGCTCGCGCAGTGGCAGCATTGCTTTGGTGCGAAACCCGTAGAGAGCACGAGTTTGCCGCCATTACACGACGCGCTTAAGCATCCTGTCGCCCATACCGGAGTGCGAAAACTGGCGGATGCACGGGCTGTAGAGCAGTGGATGCAAGATAAAGCGGAACTGTGGGTGCAGCCAAAAGTTGATGGCGTTGCGGTAACGCTGGTTTATCGCCATGGGCAGCTTTACCAGGCGATTAGTCGGGGTGATGGTCTGGTGGGGGAAGACTGGACGGATAAGGTCAGACAGATACCGTCGTTGCCGAAAACGGTTCAGGGGGCTCTGGAAAACAGCGTTTTACAAGGCGAGATCTTTTTACGCGCCGAGGGGCACGTGCAGCGCAAAATGGGCGGCATGAACGCCCGTGCTAAGGTGGCGGGTATGTTAATGCGACAAGGCAAGCGTGAGCCACTGTCGGCATTATCGCTGTTTATCTGGGCATGGCCGGATGGTCCGGCGGCGATGTCTGAACGGCTGGCGCAGCTGTCTGCGTCTGGATTTGAACTTGCCCAGCGCTACTCTCATCGTGTTTCTTGTGTTCAGGAGGTGGCGAGCTGGCGCGAACATTGGTTAACCACGCCGTTACCCTTTGCGACTGATGGCATTGTGATCCGGCAGGCTAAAGAACCCGCGGGCGCGTACTGGCAGCCCACGCAGGGAACCTGGGTGGCAGCATGGAAATACGAGCCGGTGGCGCAGGTCGCGCAGGTGAACGGTATTCACTTTTCGATAGGGCGTAGCGGCAAGGTCTCAGTTGTCGCAGAGCTTGAACCGGTAAAGCTGGATGACAAGCTGGTGAGACGGGTGAATGTGGGCTCCGTTGCACGCTGGCGACGTTTGGATTTCACCGTGGGCGATCAACTGCTGGTGAGCCTGGCAGGTCAGGGGATTCCCCGGCTGGATAGCGTGGTCTGGCGTGGGCAGGATCGAACAAAACCCAATCCTCCTATGGGGGAATACCATTCGCTAACCTGCTATTTTCTCACGGATGGCTGTCGGGCACAGTTTCTGGCTCGCCTGAACTGGTTGTCTTCACCACAGGTTTTTAATCTGGAAGGTTTGGGAGAAGCTGGCTGGAGCAGGGTGATGATGGCGTTACCGTTCGACCATCTTTTTTCCTGGCTTGAATGGCAGGCGGCCCAACTAAAAGCGATACCGGGGGTAACGCCAGAACGCGGCGAACAGCTATGGCACCGTTTTGATATGACGCGGCGTCAGCCTTTTCGGCTGTGGGTCAAGGCGCTGGGGGCGCCATTGCCCGAAGCTGCGCTCAAGGCATCCGGCGATACCTCATGGCAGCAAATTTCAGCGCGTGATGAGCTGGCCTGGCAAAAGCTACCGGGCATTGGGCGAGAGAGGGCCCGCCGCCTGGTGACCTTTTTCCACCACCCCACGATCGTTGCGCTTGCCGACAAGCTACATACGCTGGGCGTGGTGGGATTTGATTAGTGAGTTTCGTGGCGGTAGTGAAATACTGGCAGACCGAGCCGCAATCTCAGCGCCAGCATGCGGGCGGTAAAGCCGAACAGCAGCGTTGAAATCACCACCACATCGTGATTGCTGACATAGTGCTGTAGCGCGACGTAAAGCACGGCGGCGGCAAAGGAGATGCCTGCGTAAAGTTCTTTCTGGAATACCAGCGGAATGCGTTTGCAGAACATGTCGCGCAACACGCCGCCAAAGACACCGGTAATGACTGCGGCAATCACGGCGATAATCGGGCCTTCACCCATATCCAGGGCGATTTGGGCACCGATGATAGAGAAAACGATAAGCCCCACGGCATCCAGCACCAGAAACAGGCGACGCAGGTGCGGCATCACCGGCGCGACGATGGTCGTCAGCACAGCCGCAACGGCGACGGTGATGATGTATTCCGGATGCTGCACCCAGCCTAGCGGATAGTGACCCAGCAACATATCGCGTACGGAACCGCCGCCCAGCGCGGTGGCGGTGGCGATAATAATCACACCAAAGGTGTCCATACGGCGACGTCCGGCGGCCAGCGCGCCAGTCATGGCTTCAGCGGTGATACCAATCAGGTAGAGGATGTGCAGTAACATGTTTGCTCCCGAAATGAATGGCAGAAGGGTAGCGATTTGTGCGTGAGATCACGATTGAGATTTTCTAAGGAGAGTGAATTTTAATTACTAAAACTAATTTTAATTGATGTTCTTATCGCAGTAGTGTTGGGAC
>NZ_JANEWH010000058.1:0-28598 GCF_028069715.1 Kluyvera sp. Awk 3
ATATACAAAACAATAAATTAACACAATGAAATATATGGAAAATATATTTAAAAAGCGCAGTTAACGAATTGCGCGTAATTTACCCACAACGTCGCCAATCAGAGACACTCTTTTTCAATAAAAATAAATCACATTAAAATCAAATAATTAAACGTCTCCATTTAGAGACACTCACCTGGGGGATATGTCGGGATTTACCGACACCTGCGAAATTTCAGTATCGCGTTGCCGCCCTACCTAAACCGCAGAATAAAAAAAGCCCCTCCGGAGAGGGGCTGGAAGGATTAGCCAAGCTGCTTACGCGCATTGCGGAAGATACGCATCCACGGGCTGTCCTCGCCCCAGTTTTCCGGGTGCCAGGAGTTCGCCACGGTACGGAACACGCGTTCCGGGTGCGGCATCATGATAGTAACGCGGCCGCTTTCGTTGGTGACCGAGGTAATGCCGTTCGGGGAGCCGTTCGGGTTCGCCGGGTAGGCTTCGGTTACCTTACCGAAGTTATCGACGAAGCGCAGCGCCACCAGACCTTTGCTTTCCAGCGCAGCGAGGTGTGCGCCGTCACGCACTTCCACATGACCTTCACCGTGGGAAACGGCAATCGGCATGCGGGAGCCTTCCATACCTGCCAGCAGCAGCGACGGGCTGCTGGTCACTTCCACCAGGCTGAAGCGCGCTTCAAAACGGTCGGAATGGTTACGCACAAAGCGCGGCCACAGATCGCTGCCCGGAATCAGCTCGCGCAGGTTTGACATCATCTGGCAGCCGTTACATACGCCCAGCGCCAGCGTCTGCGGGCGATGGAAGAAGGTGGCGAACTCATCGCGCACGCGGTTGTTGAAGAGGATGGATTTCGCCCAGCCTTCACCCGCGCCCAGTACATCGCCGTAGGAGAAACCGCCGCAGGCCACCAGCGCCTGGAAGTCCGCCAGACCGGTGCGCCCTGCCAGCAGGTCGCTCATGTGGACGTCGATAGCGTCGAAGCCCGCACGGTGGAAGGCGGCCGCCATCTCAACGTGGGAGTTCACGCCCTGCTCGCGCAGTACGGCCACTTTTGGACGCGCCCCGGTAGCGATATACGGTGCCGCAACATCCGCATCGATATCGAAGGTGAGCTTCACGTTGAGGCCAGGATCGTTATCGTTCGCTTTCGCTTCATGTTCCTGATCGGCACATTCCGGGTTATCGCGCAAACGCTGCATCTGCCAGGTGGTCTCTGCCCACCACATACGCAGCGTGGTGCGGCTTTCGCTGAACACTGGCTGACCGTTGGCGGTCAGGGTGAAGCGGTCGCCTTCAACGGCTTTACCAAGGTAATGCACGCAGTCGGCCAGACCGTTGGCCGCCAGAATCGCTTCCACCGCTTCGCGGTCAGCGGCACGGACCTGAATCACCGCCCCCAGTTCTTCGTTGAACAGCGCGGCCAGGCGATCGTCGCCCAGCGCCGCCACGTCGGCTTCCACGCCGCAGTGACCGGCAAACGCCATCTCTGCCAGGGTGACCAGCAGGCCGCCGTCGGAACGGTCGTGGTAGGCCAGCAGTTTACGCTGCGCCACCAGCGCCTGAATCGCGTCGTAGAAGCCTTTCAGCTGCGCCACGTCGCGCACATCGGCCGGCTTGTCGCCCAGTTGACGGTACACCTGCGCCAGCGCCGTTGCGCCCAGCGCGTTGTGGCCCTTGCCGAGATCAATCAGCAGCAGGGCGTTGTCTTCGGTCACCAACTGCGGCGTGATCGTGTGACGAACGTCTTCCACGCGAGCAAAGGCGGAAATCACCAGCGACAGCGGCGAAGTCATTTCGCGCTGTTCGTTGCCTTCCTGCCAGCGGGTTTTCATCGACATGGAGTCTTTACCCACCGGAATGGTGAGGCCCAGCTGCGGGCACATCTCTTCACCGATGGCTTTCACCGCTTCGTACAGACCGGCGTCTTCACCCGGGTGACCGGCGGCGGACATCCAGTTTGCCGACAGCTTAATATGTTTGATATCGCCGATCTGCGTGGCGGCGATGTTGGTCAGCGCTTCCCCTACCGCCAGACGAGCGGAGGCAGCGAAGTCCAGCAGCGCGACCGGCGCGCGTTCGCCGATAGACATCGCTTCACCATAGTAGCTGTCGAGGCTGGCGGTCGTGACCGCACAGTTGGCTACCGGGATCTGCCACGGGCCAACCATCTGGTCGCGCGCCACCATACCGGTAACGGTACGGTCGCCGATGGTCACGAGGAAGGTTTTCTCGGCGACGGTCGGCAGGTGCAGCACGCGGTTGACCGCGTCAGCCAGCGTAATCTGCTCACGCGCCAGCGCTTCGCCCTTCGCTTTCAGCGTCTGTACGTCGCGCGTCATCTTCGGCGTTTTGCCCAGCAGCACATCCAGCGGCATGTCGATCGGCTGGTTGTCAAAATGACTGTCGCTCAGGGTTAAATGCTGCTCTTCGGTTGCTTCACCAATCACCGCGTACGGTGCGCGCTCGCGCTTGCACAGTTCGTCGAACAGCGGCAACTGATCGGCGGCGACCGCCAGCACATAGCGTTCCTGGGATTCGTTACACCAGATTTCCAGCGGGCTCATGCCCGGCTCATCGCTCAGGATGTCGCGCAGCTGGAATTTACCGCCGCGCCCACCGTCGCTCACCAGCTCCGGCATGGCGTTAGACAGACCGCCCGCGCCGACGTCATGAATAAACAGAATCGGGTTGGCATCGCCCAACTGCCAGCAGCGATCGATAACTTCCTGGCAACGACGCTCCATTTCCGGGTTGTCGCGCTGTACGGAAGCAAAGTCGAGGTCAGCGTCAGACTGACCGGAGGCCATTGACGAAGCCGCCCCGCCGCCGAGGCCGATATTCATCGCCGGGCCGCCAAGGACGATCAGCTTCGCGCCAACGACGATCTCGCCTTTCTGCACGTGATCGGCGCGAATGTTGCCGATCCCGCCCGCCAGCATGATCGGCTTATGGTAGCCGCGCAGCTCTTCGCCGTTATGGCTGTTGACCTTCTCTTCGTAGGTACGGAAGTAACCGGTCAGCGCCGGACGACCAAATTCGTTGTTGAACGCCGCGCCGCCCAGCGGGCCGTCGGTCATGATATCCAGCGCGGTAACGATACGTTCCGGCTTGCCGAAATCTTCTTCCCACGGCTGTTCGAAGCCAGGAATACGCAGGTTGGAAACAGAGAAGCCCACCAGCCCGGCTTTCGGCTTCGCGCCGCGCCCGGTGGCGCCTTCATCACGAATTTCACCGCCTGAGCCGGTTGCCGCGCCCGGCCACGGAGAGATGGCCGTCGGGTGGTTGTGAGTTTCCACCTTCATCAGGATATGGGCTGGTTCCTGATGGAAATCGTAGCGACCGGTTTTGTGGTCGGCGAAGTAACGTCCAACTTCAGAGCCTTCCATCACCGCGGCGTTGTCTTTATAGGCCGACAGCACGTGATCCGGAGTGGTTTCGAAGGTGTTTTTAATCATTTTAAACAGCGACTTCGGCTGCTGTTTACCGTCGATAATCCAGTCGGCGTTAAAAATCTTGTGGCGACAGTGTTCGGAGTTGGCCTGCGCGAACATGTACAGCTCGATGTCGTTCGGGTTGCGCCCCAGTTTGCTGAACGCATCCTGCAGATAGTCGATTTCATCCTCCGCCAATGCCAGGCCGAGACGCACGTTGGCGTCAATCAGCGCCTGGCGGCCCTGACCGAGCAGATCGACGCTGGAGACCGGTGCAGGCTGATGATGCGCAAACAGTTTTTCGGCATCCTGTAAGGAAGCAAACACGCACTCCATCATGCGGTCGTGCAGCTCCGCCGCCACGGCGTTCAGCTGCGCGTCGGTCAGGCTTGCGGCTTCAACGTAGTAGGCCACCCCGCGTTCCAGACGCAGCACCTGCTGCAGGCCACAGTTGTGGGCGATGTCAGTAGCTTTGGAAGACCAGGGAGAGATAGTGCCAGGACGGGGAGTGACGAGCAGCAGTTTACCGGTAGGGGTATGGCTGTTGAGGCTTGGGCCATACTGCAACAGTCGCTCGAGTCGGGCCCGCTCGTCTTCGGTCAGCGGTGCGTCCAGGTCGGCAAAATGGACATACTCGGCGTAAATATTGCTTACCGGGAGGTTGGCTGCCTGAAACCGCGTCAGCAGTTTGTTGATACGAAATGCAGACAGTGCAGGCGAACCACGCAGAATTTCCATCATAAGTCTCTCGTCTTCTCAGCTTTCAGTGTGCGCAATGGGGGAGAACGGCGGCTATTATAGAGAATCCTGCGGCCTGACGAAACCGTTTGCGTCGAAATAAAATCATCTCTCGTCTTTACCAATAGGTGTGACACACATCGCGAATCAGTTGCCAACTGGCGTAATCTTAAGCAAAATGCCGCTCATTCTGTAACAAACCGTAATGTTATCAGGGACACACTCGGGTACTGCAGCGAATTAACCGTTTGAAAAAATTAAAGATTAATTATCTGCTGATCGGCGTTGTCACGTTGCTGCTGGCAGCGGCCCTTTGGCCCTCACTCCCCTGGTTTGGCAAACCAGAGAATCGCATCGCCGCCATTGTGGAGCGGGGGGAGCTGCGCGTCAGTACCGTCCAGTCGCCGCTGACCTACGCCACCATTAACGGCAAAGTGTATGGGCTTGATTACGAGCTGGCACAACAGTTCGCCGACTACCTCGGCGTCAAACTGAAGATAACCGTGCGTCAGAATATCAGCCAACTGTTTGACGACCTGGACCACGGCGATGCCGATTTACTGGCCGCTGGGCTGGTCTATAACACTGAACGCGTACAGAACTACCAGGCGGGGCCAACCTACTACTCCGTCTCACAACAGCTGGTCTACCGTGTGGGCAGCAACCGCCCGCGTAGCCTGAGTAATGTCACCGCAGAGCAACTCACCGTCGCGCCGGGACAGGTGGTCATCAACGATCTCCAGACGTTAAAAGAGAAGAAATACCCCGACCTCGCCTGGACGGTGGATGACAAACGCGGTTCGGTCGATCTTATGCAGGCGGTCATCGACGGTAAACTCAACTACACGATCGCGGATTCCGTCGCCATCGGACTGTTCCAGCGCGTACACCCGGAGCTGGCCGTCGCGCTCGACGTCACCGACGAACAGCCGGTGACCTGGTTTAGCCTGAAAGACGGCGACAATACGCTTTCTGCGGCGATGCTCGACTTTTTCAATAATATGAATGAAGACGGCACCCTCGCCCGCCTTGAAGAAAAGTACCTTGGGCACGGAGACGACTTTGACTACGTCGATACGCGCTCTTTCCTGCGCGCGGTCGATAACGTCCTGCCCGACCTGCAACCGCTCTTTGAAAAGTACGCCAGCGCAATAGACTGGAAGCTGCTGGCGGCCATCTCCTACCAGGAATCGCATTGGGATCCGCTGGCAACCTCGCCGACCGGGGTACGCGGCCTGATGATGCTGACCAAAAATACCGCCCAGAGCTTAGGCCTGAGCGATCGTACCGACGCCGAGCAGAGTATCAGCGGCGGCATGCGTTATCTGCAGGACATGATGGATAAGGTGCCGGACAGCGTGCCGCAGGAAGAGAAAATCTGGTTTGCGCTCGCCGCCTATAACATGGGCTACGCGCATATGCTCGACGCCCGCGCGCTGACGGCGAAGCAAAAAGGCAACCCGGACAGCTGGGCGGACGTAAAACAGCGCCTGCCTTTGCTCAGCCAGAAGCCATGGTACAGTAAGCTGACCTATGGCTACGCGCGCGGCCATGAGGCCTATACCTACGTCGAGAACATCCGTAAGTACCAGATAAGCCTGGTGGGCTATTTGCAGGAGAAAGAGAAGAAGGCGACGGAGCGGCTGGAGATCGCAGAGGCTTACCCGGTGGTGACCCTTGATGAGCTTCACCGCGACAGCAACCTTTTCGGGCTGTTCTCCTTTTTACGCCAGGACAGCCAGAGCGGCAACGACGCCTCTCTGCTCTATTTTCCGGCGAAACACTAGATTACCGTTCAAAAACGCCGACAGCGTCACGCTCGTTTCCGCGCCAGTGCCAAATCAAGCCGATGACTCGGCAAAGACGCTGTTATCTAATACCTCTATGCTCAGGCCGGATCGCTAATACGGCCAACTATCCCATGAGTTTAATGAGGTTTGTATGGAAACAAAAACGGCGTCTCCCTGGAGATTACGGCTTGGTTTTTCCGTAGCCGATATTTCCTGTAATTTAGTGTGGCAATTAATTTCATTATATTTAATGTATTTCTATACCGATATAATGAAGCTCCCAGCCTATTATATCGGCATTATGTTTTTGATCACGCGGCTGGCCGATGGGGTCACGGACGTATTAATGGGGATCCTCATTGATAATACCAGTACCCGTTGGGGCCGCTGTCGTCCGTGGCTGGCGATTGGCGCCATCCCTTTTGGCCTGTTATGCATTCTCGCCTTTTATATTCCAGACTTCGGCACTACCGGCAAACTAATATGGGCGTTTATCACCTATTTTTTATTGTCGGTGATGTTTACAGTAGTCAATATTCCGTATAACGCGATGCTCCCTTTCTTAAGCAACGATGCGCATGAACGTACCGTGCTTTCCTCCGTGAGAATAATGTTCAGTTTTATTGGTTCGACGATTGTCTCGGTCGCCACGCTGCCATTGGTCAATTGGTTGGGCAACGGTAATCAGGATCGTGGGTTTATCTATACCGCCACGCTGTTCGGCGTGCTGTCGACTTTCTTTCTGTTTGTCAGCTTTTGCAACGTGAAAGAGCGCTACGCCATTACGCCGGAAAAAATGACCCTGCGTCGCGCCTGGCAGGGGCTCAAAGAGAACACGCCGTGGAAGGTGTTCGCCATCAATATTCTCTTTATGTGGGGCGCGTTCTTTTTACAGTCCGGCGCGCTTATCTACTTCTTTAAATATTACGTGGGTAACATCGCGCTCACCTCCGTGGCGGCAGGCATCGCCTCGTTTGTACCGCTGCTGGGCACGCTGACCGTGCCGTTCCTCGCCAAACGGCTGCGTAAGATTCAGGTGTATCAGTTGGCCTGCGCCATCAACCTCGGCGGTATGGTCATTATGATGCTCTCCGGCGTCAACGTCTGGGGGCTGATGTCAGGCGCGGTGCTGCTGGCGCTGGGCTTCGGGCAACGTAATGCTATCTATTTTTCCATGCAGGCCGATCCGGTGGACTACGGCGAGTGGAAAACCGGCATCAACACGGCGGGCATTCTCACCTCGGTAAACGGTTTTATCGGCAAGGTGGCGATGGCAACAGCCGGGGCATTAAGCGGCTTTATGCTCTCGGCTACCGGTTACGTTGCAGAAGCGCAGCAGTCGGCGGCGGCGATTATGGCGATTAAAGCCTGCTATCTGTGGATCCCGGCGGGGTTAATTGTGGTCTCGATGCTGTGGATGGGGCGTTTTTATACCCTCGATAACCAGTATGAAGAGATTAAGAAGCAGCTCGCAGAACAAAAATTACTGAATGCAGAAGGTCTGGGGAATTGATGATGACAAGGCGTAATGCTCGCGCAAAATGGATCTGGCTGGCCGGAGACTTTGAGATCCGCCACGCGTTATTGCAAAACCTGCAGCGCGAAGAGCGCGGTTTCGACTGGCCCGCCTACTGGCACGTAGAGGACTGCTGCAAAAGCGTCGTCTTTACCCGCCGCTACTGTTTTAGCGAACCGCAGACCTTCACCGTACAGGTAGAAGGTTCCGGCTACGCGCTGATTGACGGCAAAAAACAGCCGCTCAACGGCCCTCTCACCTGCCCGGTGGGCGAGCAAACGCTCACCTTCTACGTCGCCAATGCCAGCGGGCTTCCCGCGTTGCGCGTCGAAGGCGAGCAGGTCTTCAGCGATGAAAGCTGGTTGGCCAGTGACTATATCGACACCGCCCCGGTGGGCTGTGATGCGCTCTATACCTCGGCGCAGACCTCTCCTAACGCCGTTAACTTTGAGCGTGAACCACGGCTGCCGGTAAGCGAACGCGCGATGAATGGCGGCGTGCTTTTCGATTTCGTGCGCGTGGTTAATGGGGAGCTCGCGGTCAGCTTCAACAGCGATAAGCAACCGCCGGTGACGCTGTGCTATGGCGAATCCCAGGCGGAAGCGCTGGACACCCAATATTGCTACTACTCACAGACCAACGTCACGCCGGATTCCGCCATCCGTAAACGCGCCTTCCGCTACGTTTTTATTCCCGATGTCGCGCCTGGCGCAGTCAGCCTGGCGGCGGTGCATGAATTTATCGCCAAACCGCGTTGCGCCAGCTTCCACAGCAACGATCCGCTGATCAACCAGATCTGGCAGGTTTCGCGCGAGACGTTCGCCCTGTGCAGCGATCTGTTTTTCATCGACGGCGTGAAACGCGACCGCTGGATCTGGTCAGGCGATGCCTGGCAGTGCACGCTGATCAACCCGTATCTGTTTTTCGATGAAGATATCAACCGGCGTACCCTGCTCGCCCTTCGCGGCCGCGACCCGATGCGCCAGCATATCAATACCATCGTCGACTACTCGCTGCTGTGGGTGATCAATATTGAGAAACACTACCTGATGAGCAACGACGCGGCGTTTGTCCGTCAGGTATACGGCAAAATGGTCAGCCTGATGGAATGGCTGATGCCCGATATCGACGAAAGCGGTTTTATTCGCGGTAAAGAAGGCGACTGGATTTTTATCGACTGGGCCGAGATCGATAAAACCGGCGCGGTGTGCGCCGAACAGATGCTGCTGCTGAAGGCCTGGCGTTCGCTGGCGCTGTGCGCGGAGATCGTCGGCGCGGATCCTGCCGAGTGGCAGCGGCGGGCCGATAAACTGGCAGAAAGCATCGACCTCTTCTTCTGGGACGAAGCGCAAGGCGCCTATATCGATAGCTATGAGAGCGGCAAACGTCACGTGACTCGTCATGCCAACATCTTCTCGCTGATGTTTGATACCGTAACCCCCGAGCGGCGACAGACCATCGTCGAGCGAGTACTGATGAACGAGGCCATTGCCCCCATCGTCACCCCCTACTTCACCTTTTTCGAGCTGGATACGCTGTGCCAGTGCGGCCGACAGGATGTGGTCTGGCAACGGATGCGCGATTACTGGGGCGGTATGCTGGCGCTGGGCGCCACGACCTTCTGGGAAGAGTACAACCCGGATATTAAAGGCGACGAACACTACGCGATGTACGGCGACAAGTTTGGCAAGAGCCTGTGCCACGCCTGGGGAGCGAGCCCGCTCTACCTGCTGGGGCGCTACTTTGTCGGTCTGCATCCGCTAACGCCGGGCTATGAAACCTTCGCCATTGAACCGTGGCTTGCACCTTTTAGCGTGCTGGACTGCACATTGCCGATTAAAGAGGGTGAAGTCACGCTCACCTTACGCGACAATCAGCTGACGGTTCGCGCCTCCCGCGGCGGCGGCGTGCTGCGGCTGAGCGGCGAAAGCTGGCCGCTTAGCGCCGGGCAAGCGTTAACGCTGCCTGTTAACTAACGATGTCAGGAGAGGAAGAATGAAGATTATGCTCGCCCAGGACTACTTCCTCTCCGATACCCACGCGTTTTCGCTGTTCAGCTCGCGCGATCAGGAGATGGCGGATATTCACGGCCATGATTTTCACGAAATCATCATCGTGAAAGAGGGTTGCGGGTTTCACATCATCAACGATCGCGTCAATCTGGTGTTTAAGGGCGATTTTTTCTTCGTCTCCGCCAACGACATTCACTATTACGAATCCACCCGCCATCTGTCGCTGATTAATATCCTGCTGCGCCGCGACGGCGAGTTTCAGTTCGTAAAATCGCTGCTGCCGCTGCTGATGCAGCTTCAGACGCAGACCCGCGAGCGGCCGGCCTCATTAAACGAAGCGACGCTGGCGCGTGTGGTCCAGCTGGCGGGGGAGATTCACAGCAAAACGGATGATGATTATGACAGCACTTATTTCGTCACCACCGAAGCCATACTTTTGACGATCGTGGGCATGCTGATGGAGAACAGCGTCAGATTACCGCGAGGCGGTCGTTATGATGATAAAAAACGACGGCTGTTGCGCAGCATTCGGGACAATTTGCAGCAGGCCGTCATCTGGGAGCATCTGGCGGAAGAGTGCGCCATTCCCAAACGCACGTTGTACCGGTTTATCAAGGAGTTTACTGGCTTTACGCCGGATCAGTTCGTCCAGCGCTACCGCCTGTTGAAAGCGCAGGAACTGCTGCGCACCACCGAACGCTCGGTAGCCAGTATTGCCCGCGCCTGCGGATTTAGCTCATTGCCCCGTTTAACCGAGGCCTACAGTCGTTTTTTTCAGCATTCGCCGAGTGCGGAAAGAGAAAAACGAACGGTGGCGTAGACTCGCCCGTTAAACGCTATTTTTCAGCGACTGCTTCAGCGCCTTCTGCTGCTGGCGACGATGGCGGAAGAAGTCGCTCAGCATGGCCGAACACTCATCCGCCAGCACCCCTTCGGTGATTTCCACGCGATGGTTCATCCCAGGATGATGCAGGACGTCAATCAGCGAACCGGCCGCGCCGGTTTTAGCATCACGCGCGCCAAACACCAGCTGGCCAATACGCCCATGTACCATCGCTCCTGCGCACATCACGCACGGTTCTAGGGTGACGTAGAGGGTCGTGTCGATCAGCCGATAGTTCTGCAGCACCACCCCGCCCTGGCGTAGCGCCATAATTTCCGCGTGTGCAGTGGGATCGTGGCGGCCAATCGGCCGGTTCCAGCCTTCGCCAATTACCTGATTGTTGTGTACCAGCACCGCGCCAACCGGCACCTCACCCTCTTCCCAGGCACGACGAGCCAGCACCAGCGCGTGGCGCATCCAGTATTCGTGATTTTGTTCAATGTCGGACAACGTCGGGACTCCAGGTTTTCAAACGCGGCGCATTATACACAATATCCAGCAAAGCGCAGCGCCCGCTATTCCAGCTGTTCCAGCTCGCCGTGCGGCGTTACGCGCCAGCGATGCTCACAGAAAAAGAGTAGTGGATTATCTTGCTTGCTGTCGCTGTAACCGCTGTACAGGCGCAGCGGCGCGCCAAGGCGCTGTTCCAGTTGCACCACCTTTTCATGGCCAAGGCAGCGCACCGACAGTACCCGGCCACCCAGCGCACGTTGCATCTGGCTGCCGATAAGGTTCACGCGCGACATCCAGGGCGCATCGGCATAGACGCGCTCTACCAACGTTTGCGGCGAGCCGGTGATCAGCCAGACGTCGGCATCATGGTGCTGAAGATAGTTGTCTAAACGCGCCTGCACCACCGGAAAGGGCGTCACCGTAGCGCGAAACCAGATAATAAAGCTCGCCTCCAGCGCCTTGAGCGTGGCTTCACGTCGCCCAAAAGTGCAACCCCACAGCAATACGCTCATCGGCCAGCGGGCCGCACGACCTTTAATGAGCATCGTCAGGCCAATGGCGGGAAGCAGCGGCAGCACTAATAGCGCGTTAAGCGGCATACGACGCAATAAATAGCGGATAAACGCCCCGAACAGATCCTGCTGATGTAGCGTACCGTCAAGGTCGAAAAACACCACGCGGCGAGAGTGGCTAGTCAAAAGAGCCTCCTGTATTCCTTAGCGGGCCAGCCCACAGACTAGCAGATTGCCGACCGTCTTTCGCCAAACGGCGAGTTAACGGACCTGATGCGCGAAAAGAGTTGCGTTTTTACCGGCGCATGGAATATTTAATTCGGTATATTCCGGTATAATAGAATACATAATTCTTGCAGATGATCAGAACAGTGTTCTGGCGCGAGATGGCGATCTTGCCCATGAGGTTCTTATGAATTGTCTAATCAGTATCCGCCAGCGTTATCCTCAGCTGGCGCAAAGCGATCGTAAGCTGGCGGATTTTATTCTGGCGCAGCCGGATCAGGCGCGTCATTTAAGTTCACAACAGCTAGCCAGCCAGGCAGGTGTTAGCCAGTCCAGCGTGGTGAAATTCGCCCAGAAGCTCGGCTTCAAGGGTTTTCCGGCGCTGAAGCTGGCGCTCAGCGAGGCGCTGGCGAGTAACGTCAACCCGCACTCGGTGCCGGTGCATAATCAGATTTGCGGCGACGATCCGCTACGGCTGGTCGGCGAGAAGCTGATTAAAGATAACGTCGCGGCAATGCATGCTTCACTGGACGTCAACAGTGAAGACAAACTGCTGGAGACCATCAACCTGCTACGCGGCGCGCGGCGCATCATCCTCACCGGCATCGGCGCTTCCGGGCTGGTGGCGCGCAATTTTAGCTGGAAGCTGATGAAAATTGGCTTCAACGCCGTGGCGGAGCTTGATATGCACGCCCTGCTCGCCACCGTTCAGGCAATGGCGCAGGACGATCTGCTGTTGGCAATCTCTTATTCCGGCGCGCGTCGCGAGATCAATCTCGCCGCCGACGAAACGTTACGGGTAGGCGGCAAAGTGCTCGCCATTACCGGCTTTTCGCCCAACGCGCTACAGCAGCGCGCGACCCACTGCCTGTATACCATTGCCGAAGAGCAGGCAACGCGCAGCGCCGCGATTTCCTCCACCAGCGCGCAGATGATGCTCACCGATCTACTGTTTATGGGCCTGGTGCAGCAGGATCTGGAAAAGGCGCCGGAGCGTATTCGCCATAGCGAGGCGCTGGTGAAAAAGCTGGTTTGATCTACGGTGCGATGACCACAGAAAAGGTATGGCCTGCGCGGAAAATGCGCGTATAATGCGCGCCCTGTTTATCGAGTTACTGAGAATTTACTGATGGCGCTGTTAATCACCAAAAAATGTATCAACTGCGATATGTGCGAACCGGAATGCCCTAACCAGGCCATTTCGATGGGTGATAGCATCTATGAGATCGACCACGATCGCTGCACCGAGTGCATCGGCCATTACGAAACGCCGACCTGCCAGAAAGTGTGCCCGATCCCGAATACCATTCTCAAGGACCCGGCACATTTAGAAAGTGAAGAGCAGCTGTGGGATAAATTTGTCCAGATGCATCACGCGGACAAAATCTAGCTTTCGACAATCACCGTCGCGCAAGCGTAGTGGCGCTCATCAGCGAGCGTCACGTGCAGATGGGCCACGCCCATACGCTCGGCGAGTAACTTCGCTTCTCCCCATAAACGCAGCTTCGGCTTGCCCAGTTCATCGTTAAAAACTTCAAACTGATTAAACGCCAGGCCGTTACGAATGCCGGTGCCCAGCGCCTTCGACGCCGCTTCTTTCACCGCAAAACGCTTCGCCAGAAAACGCACCGGCTGCTGGTGCGTTTCCCAGATGGCCCACTCATTATCGCTAAGTACCCGACGCGCAAGGCGGTCGCCGCTACGGGCAATCACCGCTTCAATACGGGCGATTTCGACAATGTCTGTTCCAAGCCCCAGAATCGCCATTACGCGCGCGCTTCCAGCATCAGGCGCTTCATTTCCGCCACCGCGTCTTTCAGGCCGCTCATCACCGCCCGGCCAATAATGGCATGGCCGATATTCAGCTCGTGCATTTCCGGCAGCGCGGCAATCGCTTTCACGTTGTGGTAAGTGAGACCGTGGCCCGCGTTAACCTTCAGGCCCAGGCTTGCGGCGTAGGTCGCGGCTTTCGCGATACGCTCAAGCTCTTTGGCTTGCTCCGCATCAGTGACGGCATCGGCGTAGCAGCCGGTGTGGATTTCGATATACGGCGCGCCCACATCAGCGGCGGCTTTAATCTGCGCATCATCGGCGTCAATAAACAACGACACCAGGATGCCCGCGTCGGCAAGGCGTTTGCAGGCATCACGCATTTTGTCGAACTGACCCGCCACGTCCAGACCGCCTTCGGTGGTCACTTCCTGACGTTTTTCCGGCACCAGGCAGCAGAAATGCGGTTTGGTTTCACAGGCGATGGCCAGCATCTCTTCGGTCACGGCCATCTCCAGGTTCATGCGGGTGTCCAGCGTCTGACGCAAAATACGCACATCGCGGTCGGTGATATGGCGACGATCTTCACGTAAATGCACGGTGATACCATCCGCACCGGCCTGCTCGGCGATAAACGCGGCCTGTACCGGGTCCGGGTAAGCGGTGCCGCGTGCGTTACGCAGGGTGGCAATGTGGTCAATATTGACGCCTAACAGTAATTCAGCCATGACAATCCTCGTGTTTTTATTTTTAACTTCGTTTCCCCTCATCCCGGCCCTCTCCCTAAAGGGGCGAGGGGAAAAGCGGGATGGGTGCAATCAGGGTTACCGCTTCGGCATAAACTGTCGAAACAATTCGCGGCTCTTTAACGGTTTCCCGCCAAGATACGGCTTTAACGCCATGCGGGTAAAGCGTTTCGCTGCGCGCAGCGTATCAATATCAGGAAACTCACGGTTAGCCAGCGCTTTCAGCTGATGGCCGGTAAAGGTGTTGTTATCGATAACAACGCTGGCAATAAATCCTTTCTCTTCCCGGTAGCGGTAGGTCATGGTGTCGTCAACCTCATCGCCGCTGCCGGCGCAGTGCAGGAAGTCGACGCCATAGCCGAGGTGCCCTAGCAACGCCAGCTCAAAGCGGCGCAGCGCCGGTTCAGGCGAGCCCGTTGCGCCAGCCAACGCCTGGATACAGTGCAGATAGTCGAAAAAGAGTTCAGAAAAGCGGGTTTCGTGCTCGAGCACGCGCGACACCAGTTCGTTGATGTACAGACCGCTATACAGCGTAATGCCGCTCAGAGGAAGCGCCAGCGAAACCGCTTCAGCGCTACGCAGCGTTTTCACTTCGCCACGGCCGCCAAAACGGACTAACAGGGGGGTAAAGGGCTGAAGCGCGCCTTTAAGGTTGGAACGTTTGGAACGTGCGCCTTTCGCCACAAGGCGCACGCGACCCGATTCTTCCGTGAAGACGTCCAGCATCAGGCTGGTCTCGCTCCAGGGGCGACTATGCAGAACAAATGCGCGCTGCCAGCCCTCCATCGGGGTTATTCTCAGAGATCGTCGACGTAACCGAGGCTGCGCAGCGCGCGCTCGTCATCCGCCCAGCCTGATTTCACTTTCACCCACAGTTCCAGGTGAACAGGCGCTTCGAACATCTCCTGCATATCTTTACGGGCTTCAATACCGATGGTTTTGATCTTGGCGCCTTTGTTGCCAATCACCATCTTCTTCTGCCCTTCACGCTCAACCAGGATCAGGCCATTGATGTCGTAGCCGCCGCGTTCGTTAGAAACGAAGCGCTCGATTTCAACGGTCACCGAATATGGCAGTTCAGCCCCCAGGAAACGCATCAGCTTTTCACGGATGATTTCCGAGGCCATAAAGCGCTGTGAACGGTCGGTGATGTAGTCTTCCGGGAAGTGGTGTGTCGCTTCCGGCAGGTGCTTACGCACGATACCGGCAACGGTGTCCACGTTCAGCCCGCTCTCCGCAGAGATAGGCACGATATCGAGGAAGTTCATCTGGCTACCGAGGAACTGCAGGTGCGGCAGCAGATCCGCTTTTTCCTGCACGTTATCGACCTTGTTCACCGCCAGAATCACCGGCGCTTTACCTTCGCGCAGTTTGTTCAGCACCATTTCGTCGTCCGGCGTCCAGCGGGTGCCTTCGACCACGAAAATCACCAACTCAACGTCACCGATAGAGCTGCTGGCTGCCTTGTTCATCAGGCGGTTGATGGCACGCTTCTCTTCCATATGCAGGCCCGGAGTATCGACGTAGATCGCCTGATACTCACCTTCAGTATGGATGCCCACGATGCGGTGGCGCGTGGTCTGCGCTTTACGGGAGGTAATCGAGATCTTCTGCCCGAGCAGCTTGTTCAATAACGTGGATTTGCCGACGTTCGGACGACCGACGATGGCAATAAATCCGCAATAGGTTTTTTCTTCGCTCATTCCAGCTCCAGCTTTTTCAGCGCCTGTTCGGCGGCAGCCTGTTCCGCCTTGCGACGGCTGGAACCTGTGCCGACCACCGGTTCACTCAGGCCGCTAACCTGGCAGTGGATAGTAAATTCCTGATCGTGTGCTTCCCCACGCACCTGAACCACCAGATAAGACGGCAGCGGCAGATGGCGGCCTTGCAGATACTCCTGCAAGCGTGTTTTTGGATCTTTTTGCTTATCGCCCGGGCTGATTTCGTCCAGACGCGTCTGGTACCAGGAGAGGATCAGCTTCTCGACGGTTTGAATATCGCTGTCGAGGAACACCCCGCCGATTAATGCTTCAACCGTATCCGCCAGGATAGATTCCCGACGGAAGCCGCCGCTTTTCAGCTCGCCCGGCCCCAGGCGCAAGCATTCGCCCAGTTCGAACTCACGCGCGATCTCGGCCAGCGTGTTACCACGCACCAGCGTCGCACGCATGCGGCTCATATCGCCTTCATCCACGCGCGGAAAACGATGATAGAGCGCGTTGGCAATCACGTAGCTTAAAATGGAATCGCCCAGGAACTCTAAGCGTTCGTTATGTTTGCTGCTGGCACTGCGGTGCGTTAACGCCTGTTGCAACAGCTCCTGATGAAGAAAAGTGTAGCCCAGCTTCCGTTGAAGCCGATTAATTACGATGGGGTTCATGCGATACCAAATAAATAAATGCGTCCACAATGCAGCACACGAAACAGACCTGAGGGAAACCAACGCGGTTTCGTGTGCCGTGTCTCCCATAAGAGACATCCGAAACTTCGGGGGGATATTCTATACGCAACGACAAGGGATGTCGTTAGTTTGAATAGATTAAAACTAAATAATTCACGCGGCGCACGCCTGGCCGCCGCGTGAAGTCAAACAGAGGATTAATGAATCCCACCGATGCGGCTTAAACGCACGCCGGTAGGCCATTGGCCCTCTTGTTTTTCAAAGCTCATCCAGATAGCGGTTGCCTTACCGACCAGGTTCGCTTCCGGCACAAAGCCCCAGTAACGGCTGTCCGCGCTGTTATCGCGGTTATCACCCATCATGAAGTACTGCCCCGGTGGGACGATCCAGGTTGCCAGCGGCAGACCGGACTGGTGGTAGTACATCCCCACCTGATCCTGAGCAATCGGCACGGTCAGAATACGGTGGTTCACATCGCCCAGCGTTTCCTGACGTTGATCCAGCCGTACGCCGTCTGCTTTGCGCTCGCCCTGCGGCATTTCAAAGAAGCCGCTGGTCGCCTCGCCGCCGTTGCTGCGGGAGAAGGTCTGAACGAAATCACTCGGCTCAACGTTGGAGTAAGTGACCGGCAGCGCGCTACCGCACGCCTGGCCGGAGCTGCATCCCGGTTGAATCGTCACTTGTTTCGCAATCGGATCGTAAGTGACCTTATCGCCCGGCAGACCGACGGTACGTTTGATGTAGTCCAGACGCGGATCTTCCGGGTATTTGAACACCACGATATCGCCGCGTTTCGGATGGCCTGTTTCAATAATCGTCTTCTGGTAGATCGGGTCTTTAATCCCGTAGGCGAATTTCTCCACCAGGATAAAGTCGCCAATCAGCAGCGTTGGCATCATCGAACCGGAGGGGATCTGGAACGGCTCATAAATAAATGAACGCACGATCAGCACGATCGCCAGCACCGGAAAGACCGACGCGCCGGTTTCCAGCCAGCCCGGTTTCGGGCCGACTTTTTTCAGCGTCTTTTTATCCAGCGCTTCGCCGGTGGCAACCTGCGCCGCCGCCTGGCGTTCCCGCCGTTTGGGCGCGAAGATAAACTTATCAACGCACCACAAAATGCCCGTGACCAGTGTGGCAATCACCAGAATCAGGGCAAACATGTTCGCCATGCCAACTCCTTAGAGATTATTTATTGTCTTTACCGACATGCAGAATGGCGAGGAACGCTTCCTGCGGCAGTTCGACGTTACCGATCTGCTTCATGCGCTTTTTACCCTCTTTCTGTTTTTGCAGCAGCTTTTTCTTACGGCTGATATCGCCACCGTAGCATTTCGCCAGAACGTTTTTACGCAGCTGCTTCACCGTTGAACGCGCGATGATATGCGTGCCGATGGCCGCCTGAATCGCGATATCAAACTGCTGGCGAGGGATCAGATCTTTCATCTTCTCAACCAGTTCACGGCCACGGCTCTGGGAATTGTCGCGGTGGGTAATCAGCGCCAGCGCATCGACACGTTCGTTGTTGATGAGGACATCAACGCGCACCATGTCAGACGCCTGGAAGCGTTTGAAGTTGTAGTCCAGCGACGCATAGCCGCGGGAAGTCGACTTCAGACGGTCGAAGAAGTCGAGTACCACTTCCGCCATCGGAATTTCATAGGTCAGCGCCACCTGGTTACCGTGGTAAACCATGTTGGTCTGCACACCACGCTTCTCGATACACAGCGTAATGACGTTACCGAGGTAAGCCTGCGGCAGCAGCATGTGACACTCAGCGATCGGCTCGCGCAGTTCGTAGATGTTATTCAGCGGCGGCAGCTTGGACGGGCTATCGACGTAGATAGTCTCTTTCGCCGTGGTTTCCACTTCATAAACTACGGTCGGCGCGGTGGTGATCAGATCCAGATCGTATTCACGTTCCAGACGTTCCTGAATGATCTCCATGTGCAACAGGCCGAGGAAGCCACAGCGGAAGCCGAAGCCCAACGCGGTTGAGCTTTCCGGCTCGTAGAACAGGGAGGCATCGTTCAGGCTCAGCTTGCCGAGCGCGTCACGGAAGTTTTCGTAGTCGTCAGAGCTGACCGGGAACAGGCCGGCATAAACCTGCGGCTTCACTTTTTTAAAGCCTGGCAGCGGTTTGTCCGCCGGGTTACGCGACTGGGTCAGGGTATCGCCCACCGGCGCGCCGAGGATATCTTTAATTGCACACACCAGCCAGCCTACCTCGCCGCATTTCAGCTCGGTGCGGTCAACCTGTTTCGGCGTAAAGATGCCCAGACGGTCGGCGTTATAGACCTGACCGGTGCTCATCACTTTAATCTTGTCGCCTTTACGCATGGTGCCGTTTTTAATACGCACCAGCGAAACCACGCCCAGATAGTTATCGAACCAGGAGTCGATGATCAGCGCCTGCAGCGGGCCTTCCGGATCGCCTTCCGGCGGCGGAATATCGCGCACCAGACGCTCCAGTACATCGGTAACGCCCACGCCGGTTTTCGCCGAGCAGCGTACAGCGTCGGTCGCATCGATGCCGACGATATCTTCAATTTCTTCCGCAACACGCTCAGGATCGGCGGCAGGCAGGTCGATTTTGTTGAGAACCGGCACGACTTCCAGATCCATTTCCATGGCGGTGTAGCAGTTCGCCAGCGTCTGTGCTTCTACGCCCTGCCCGGCGTCAACCACCAGCAGTGCGCCTTCACAGGCCGCCAGAGAACGGGAAACTTCATAAGAGAAGTCGACGTGGCCTGGGGTGTCGATAAAGTTCAGCTGATAGGTCTCGCCATCGGCCGCTTTAAAGTCCAGCGTCACGCTCTGCGCTTTGATGGTAATGCCACGCTCGCGTTCCAGATCCATTGAGTCCAGAACCTGGGCTTCCATTTCGCGGTCAGAAAGGCCGCCGCAAATCTGAATAATACGGTCAGACAGCGTTGATTTACCGTGGTCGATATGTGCAATGATGGAGAAGTTACGTATATTCTTCATATATTAAAATATTTATGCCTTACGGATACTTTGAGGCCGCGGTACGGAGCCTGACATTGTTGTCGTTCGAAAACGCCGCATTCTACACTACAACCGCGCAACCAGGAAATGCTCTTCCCGCAAGCATAGCGCTTCCTGCGAGGAGCGTTCCAAAAAATAAAGCCAGTGTAATCACTGGCTCATTTCAGATGAAGATGCCGTGCGAATCAGGTCGGGGGGAAGCCCCACGCTGATGATGACCGGCTGCCAGGTTTGCCGCGCGGCAAGGCTTGGTGAAAACCCTTTCGCAATAAGAAATCCACCGACACCGCCCAGCACCGCACCACACAGCGCGGCGATATCGGTGCCGAACAGCACCTGAAATAGCGCTGCGACCACAAACAAACCGAGCAGCGGAGACATATATACCAGCATCGCGGAACCCAACAGGCTGCTTTCGGTAATGCCCAGCTCGACCTTTTGCCCCGCCACCAGCGGTTCCGCACTCGGTACAGTGATGGTGTGGGTGGTTTGCGGGCCTAACTTATTCAGCACCCGACTGCCGCAGCCCGCGCGCGAGGCGCAGCTGTTGCAAGAGGCTTTCACATCGCAGCTGACCTGCGCAAGGCCGTTGTCCCACGCGATAACGGTGGCCCACTCTTTAATCATTGCGCGCCCTTGAATTGAATACCGTCTGCGACCCGCTTCGCGGTTTGCGGCGGAAGTTCGCCAACGATGGTGATTTCAGCCTGGTTATGCACCGTGGTGCTCACCGTCCGGCGTCCGGTACGCAGCATTTGATCGCTGCTGTTGGCTGTGGCGCGATTGATGTTAATTGAGAAGCTAAAGAGCCCATCGGAGAACAGGCGCGACTCGACCGGGCTATCAACGCTCGGCAACGTGCGGCGGCTGCTGGAAATCTCTTTAAAGCCCTGCGGCACCCAGCCAGCGGACCAATTCAGATCAACATTGTTGTTGGTCGGCACAGAGAGCTGCGGCGGCAGATTAGCCTTCGCCAGGTTCTGCATCGTGCCGCTGACCTGATCGCCGGTGGTGACCGCTATAACCCGGAATTGCTCCAGCGTTTCGCCATCGCGGTCAAGCAGATCGACGCGCATCGGCAGTTTGCTTTCGGAATCAACCCAGACGATATAGCTGTAGCGCGTGCCGTCTCGCGCGACAACGCGAATCACATCGCACATGCGATCGGCAATACGCGTACGCCCGACGGAGATAAAGTCGTAGTAAGGCGCCAGACGTTTGAAATCGGTATAGACCAGCGAAGGCAAGGAGTCGACAATGTAGTCGCCGTTCAGCGTGAAGGGATCGAGACCCGGTTCAAAATAGCTGATCTCGTTACCGCGCTGGACCACCGCGCGACGCGGACCGTCCATTTGCAACAGCTCCGCCAGCGGCTGACCATTCAGACGCACGTGACGATAGCGTAACGATTCCACGCCGGATTTATTGATGCTGACGAACGACAGCTCGTAGTTGAGTGACTGACTGGCCAGATTCATTTCCTGCAACAACGCCCCGGACGATACATCAGCCGAGGCGTTTGCGGAGAAGAACAGGCTACCAGCCACAAGTGACATGGCACACCAAAGTTGCTTCATTACTGCGATTGCGTTCCTAAAGTTTGATAGCCTGGCACCTGAACAGCAGCCTGCTGAGTTTGTGCCTGCTCAAACTGAAGCTGTTCTGAATGCAAGCGACGCTGCAATTCATAGTCCTGCAGCATAGCATTAATACGACGACGCTGTTCCTGAACCTGCTGCTGGCCGTTACCCGCCGACGCGTCCGAAGGAACGCCCAGGCTAACCGGGCTGGCTTTGCCCATCATCGGCAGCGTGTTGAATACCGGTGACTCAGGTTGAGAGGAATCTGGTTGCCCATTATAGTGCTGAACGCCGACAATAACAGCCAGTGATACGCAAGCCGCCACGCCCATTTGGGTGAGCGAGCTGGCCCATGGACGGACCTTGTTCCAGAACGGCATTTTCTGCCATTGATGAGGTGCTGGCTGGGCTTCAGGAATGAGCGGCGCAGTCGGTATACGAACGGGCTCATTTTCGATGGCGGCCATCACGCGAGAGGAGATATCAAAATGAAGGACTTCACTCGTTTCGCCGCGCAGCGAGTCACGAATGAGGTGATAGCTCTCCCAGGTTTTCTGCAACTCTGTGGAACGTGTTAACTCAGTTAACAGTTCTTTATCCAGCGTTTCACCATCCATTAAGGCGGAAAGTTGTTCTTTCTGCATGCCTAATACCTTTTCCAGTATCCCGCTTCCGTCAACGCCTGATAAGCGGTTGAACTTTATTATCGATAGCTTCTCGCGCACGGAAGATACGTGAACGAACCGTACCTACCGGACAATCCATAATGACCGCTATCTCTTCATAGCTTAGGCCATCGAGCTCCCGCAAGGTAATTGCCATGCGTAAATCTTCCGGAAGCGCTTCAATGGTGCGAAAAACAATCTGTCTCAGTTCTTCTGACAACATTAAGTTCTCAGGGTTCGAAATTTCTTTCAAAGCGCCGCCGCTTTCAAAGTTTTCGGCCTCGTTCGCGTCCACATCGCTGGACGGCGGACGACGCCCCTGAGCAACCAGGTAATTTTTAGCCGTATTCACCGCAATGCGGTACAGCCACGTATAGAAAGCACTATCTCCCCGGAAAGAATCCAGCGCACGATAGGCCTTAATAAAAGACTCTTGTACGACATCCGGCACGTCGCCGGATGGCACATAGCGGGAAACCAGGCTCGCGACCTTATGCTGGTAGCGTACTACCAGAAGGTTAAAAGCTTTCTGATCTCCTTTCTGGACCCGTTCAACCAGGACCTGGTCCGTTAACTGCTCGCTCATCCGAGGTAATGTCTCCCCAAACCCTATTCCCATGCGTAATCAGAATGCCACTCCAACACTGCATTATGAGCAAGCAGAAGGTTAGAGTGTCCGGTTTTCGTAAAGTTCCGTTACGCTTTGTTTTTTGTTTCGCAGCAGGCCGTTCATTGTCTGTCATTATAAGTCTGCTGATGTGAACAGATGTGTAAGTTGCGAAATAAAAACGCAAATCCAGTGAAGAGTATCGTAACCCGGCCTTGATTTCACCATAAATAGCGGTGATAACACCTGGCTTTATTCAGATTTTTTGCCCTCGCCCACGCCGCCTTTTCAGCCAGCATGTTTAGCCATTATAACCCTGACGTAAAAAAACCCTGCACATATCGCTTTTATAGTGCTAATCTCCGATCACCGTGTTTAGTAAATTAAACAAAGAAGATGAACTCACTTCCAGAACTTTCCTGTGATGTATTGATTATAGGCAGCGGCGCTGCTGGGCTTTCGCTGGCATTGCGCCTTGCGGAGCACAGTTCCGTGATTGTCCTCAGCAAAGGCCCGATGAGCGAAGGATCCACCTTTTATGCACAGGGGGGAATTGCCGCCGTTTTTGACGAGACGGATAGCATTGAATCACACGTTGAGGATACGCTGATTGCCGGCGCGGGCATCTGTGACCGTCAGGCGGTGTCGTTTGTTGCCAGCAATGCCAGACACTGCGTGCAGTGGCTGATCGATCAAGGCGTGCTGTTCGATACGCAAATCCAGGCTAATGGGGAAGAGAGTTATCATCTGACGCGCGAAGGCGGCCATAGCCATCGCCGTATCCTGCACGCGGCGGACGCCACCGGACGCGAAGTCGAGAACACGCTGGTCAGTAAAGCGATGAGCCACCCGAATATTCGCGTGCTGGAACGCTGTAATGCCGTCGATCTTATCGTGTCGGATAAAGTCGGCCTGCCGGGCACCCGCCGGGTTGTTGGCGCGTGGATCTGGGACCGTAATAAAGAGAAGGTGGAAACCTGTTCGGCGAAGTCCGTAGTGCTGGCTACCGGCGGCGCCTCGAAGGTGTATCAGTACACCACCAACCCAGATATTTCCTCCGGCGACGGCATCGCCATGGCCTGGCGCGCGGGTTGCCGCGTCGCTAACCTCGAGTTTAACCAGTTCCACCCGACCGCGCTGTATCACCCGCAGGCGCGTAATTTCCTGCTCACCGAAGCCCTGCGCGGCGAAGGCGCACATCTGAAGCGCCCCGACGGTAGCCGGTTTATGCCGGACTTTGATGAACGTGGCGAGCTTGCACCACGCGATATCGTGGCGCGCGCCATTGACCACGAGATGAAACGCCTCGGCGTTGATTGCATGTACCTCGACATCAGCCACAAACCGGAAGCCTTTGTACGCCAGCACTTCCCGATGATTTACGAGAAGCTGCTGGGGCTGGGTATCGATCTCACCAAAGAGCCGGTGCCGATTGTTCCGGCAGCGCACTACACCTGCGGCGGCGTGATGGTCGACGACTATGGACGCACCGACGTGGATGGCCTGTACGCCATTGGCGAAGTGAGCTATACCGGCCTGCACGGCGCGAACCGCATGGCGTCAAACTCGCTGCTGGAGTGCCTGGTTTACGGCTGGTCGGCGGCGGAAGATATTCATAAGCGCATGCCGTACGCCCGTCAGGTGGAGAAACTGCCCGCCTGGGACGAAAGCCGGGTGGAAAACTCTGACGAACTGGTGGTGATTCAGCATAACTGGCACGAGCTGCGTCTGTTTATGTGGGACTACGTCGGTATCGTGCGCACCACCAAGCGGCTGGAGCGTGCCCTGCGCCGTATCACCATGTTGCAGCAGGAGCTGGACGAGTATTACTCACGTTTCCGCGTCTCCAACAACCTGCTGGAACTGCGCAACCTGGTGCAGGTGGCCGAGCTGATTGTACGCTGCGCGATGATGCGTAAAGAGAGCCGTGGGCTGCATTACACGCTGGACTACCCGGAACTGCTCGCGGAATCCGGCCCATCGGTGCTCTCGCCGCTGGTTCACATAAATAAATAGAACGCCTGGGTCAGCGCAGTGTAGCCTTCCGAGTACTGCTGCTCTGGCCCACGGATCGTTAGCCTGTCGCTATAGCACTCTCCGCCTTTCGGTGAAAAAGCCAGCAGCACGCGATGCGGCAGGCGCATTTCCGTCTCCGCGACGTCGGTGCGCAGACGTAAATGCCAGCCCATTGACAGCGCCTGCTGGGTAAAAGTCTGGCCGATATTTTCCGGTAGCACCACGCAGAAAAAGCCGTCTTCAGTCACCGCATTCGCGGCACAGGCCAACAGCGCCTGATGGTCGAGCGTGGTGGTGTAGCGCGCCTGTTCTCGCTGCGGCGTGGCGCATTCCACCCCCTGCTCGTAGTAAGGCGGGTTGCTGACAATCAGGTTGTAGCGCGTGGTTAGCCCGGCAACCCACTGCTGGATATCCGCGGTATGCACCTCAATTCGCCCGGCCCACGGCGATTCCGCCACGTTTTCCCGCGCTTGATCCGCCGCCTCTTCATCCAACTCGACGGCGTCGATCGTCACGTTCTCTTCGGTACGCTGCGCCAGCATCAGCGCCAGCAGCCCGCTTCCCGCGCCAATATCGAGGATTCGGCTCACCCGGGCGATCGGCGACCAGGCGCCGAGTAAAATGCCGTCGGTGCCCACTTTCATCGCACAGCGGTCGTGGGCAACAAAAAACTTTTTAAAGGTAAATCCGTTGCGGCGCAGCGCGGATTTAGAATCAGACGTCATAAGTAACCTTGCAGGCCAATCCACATAAGCATTCGGCTATGAACAATACCCGAGAACAGATAGCCATACAAACAGATGAAGATTACAGCCGTAACGTCTATAATCAGCGCCTCACACAGAGGTAATCATGACTGTAACGACTTTTTCCGAACTTGAACTTGACGAAAGCCTGCTGGAAGCCCTCCAGAGTAAAGGCTTTACACGCCCGACTGCCATTCAGGCTGCCGCCATTCCGCCTGCGCTCGATGGACGTGATGTTCTCGGTTCTGCGCCAACCGGCACCGGTAAAACAGCGGCGTATTTGCTGCCTGCGTTGCAGCACCTGCTCGACTTTCCGCGTAAAAAATCCGGCCCGCCGCGTATTTTGATCCTCACGCCAACGCGTGAGTTGGCAATGCAGGTCGCTGACCATGCCCGCGAACTGGCGAAAAACACCCATCTGGACATCGCCACCATTACTGGCGGCGTGGCGTATATGAACCACGCCGAAGTGTTCAGCGAAAACCAGGATATCGTGGTCGCCACCACAGGCCGTCTGCTGCAGTATATCAAAGAAGAAAACTTCGACTGCCGCGCCGTTGAGACGCTGATCCTCGATGAAGCCGACCGCATGCTGGACATGGGCTTCGCCCAGGATATCGAACACATCGCCGGAGAAACCCGCTGGCGCAAACAGACGCTGCTGTTCTCCGCGACGCTGGAAGGCGAAGCAATTAAAGACTTCGCCGAGCGTCTGCTGGAAGATCCGGTGGAAGTCTCCGCGACGCCGTCCACCCGCGAGCGCAAGAAGATTCACCAGTGGTACTACCGTGCCGACAACTATGAGCACAAAGTTGAGCTGCTCAAGCACCTGCTCAAGCAGGAAGACGCCACCCGTACCATCGTCTTTGTGCGCAAACGCGAGCGCGTGCATGAGCTGGCGGAAACGCTGCGTCTGGCCGGGATCAACAACTGCTATCTCGAAGGCGAAATGCCGCAGATTAAGCGTAACGAAGGTATCAAACGTCTGACCGATGGCCGCGTGAATGTGCTGGTTGCGACGGATGTCGCAGCGCGCGGGATCGATATCCCTGACGTCAGCCACGTGATTAACTTCGATATGCCGCGCGGCGCCGATACCTACCTGCACCGCATTGGCCGTACCGGCCGCGCGGGCCGTAAAGGCACGGCGATTTCGCTGGTTGAAACGCACGATCATCTGCTGTTGCTGAAGATTGGCCGCTATATCGAAGAACAGCTGAAAGCGCGGGTCATCGACGGGCTGCGCCCCACTACGCGAGCGCCAAGCGAGAAGATGACCGGCAAACCGTCGAAGAAAGTGCTGGCGAAACGTGCCGAGAAGAAAAAAGAGAAAGATAAAGAAAAACCGCGCGTGAAGGTACGTCACCGCGATCTCAAAAACGTTGGCAAGCGCCGCAAGCCGAGCGGTACCGGTGCAGCGGAAAAGAGCACCGAAGAGTAAAACAAACGCCGGGACATGTTCCCGGCGTTTTTATATTGAAGAGTAAGGGACAGCGGCCATGAAGAAAAAAGAGTTCGTGACTCAGGATCTCCTCAGCAAAATTTACCAACAGCCTGGCGATGGGCCGCGCAAGCTGCCGCCGGAGCGCCAGCTGGCCGAGGAGTACGGCGTCTCGCGCTTCACCATTCGCCAGGCGCTGGAAAAGCTTGCAAGCATTGGCGTGGTGCGCATCGTGCAGGGTTCTGGCATCTGGATTAACGAGCAAACGCGAGGCAATCCGCTGGTCTATAACTCAATTACCGAAAAACGCTTTGACCAAATGCGTTACCGGATGATCAGCCTGCACAAGAAACGGCCCGAGCGGGAGGACCGGCAGATTTTCGGCCTGACCGACGATGATTTTATCTGGCAGTTCTGCCGCCTGCGTTTCGTCGATGATATCGCCACCCAGATTGAGGTCTCACGGATGCCTGCGGCGATGTTCAGTGACCTTAACCAGGAGGTGATTGAACGCTCGCTTCAGCAGTACGTGCTGGAAAAAGGTTATCCCATCTCCCACCTGCTCACCAGCTATCGGGCGATTAGCGTCAGCCGCGAGCAGGCTGCGCTACTGGGCTGTAAAAAAGGCAGCCCGGCCATGCACATCAACAATCGGGGGATCCTCGACGGCGGGCAGGTTTATGAGATAAGCGACATCGTCGATATCAACTACTCCTGCACCTACGTCATCCCCCATAATCGCGACAATCTCGCTTTTCGCCAGCAGCCGCAGAGCTAGCCTACGGCGTGTGTATCGCGCCGTCCGGCAGGCGGCTCTGCGTCCACTCATGCGGGCGATAAACGACCGGATGCGCCAGCGCCTGCGCCTCGTCAAAGCCCACGCCAATACCCGGCTCCGTCGGCGGATAGATAAAGCCGTTTTTCACCTCTGGCGCGCCGGGGAAAACGGCATCCGTGGCGGCGGAACGCGGAATAAACTCCTGAATCGCGGCATTGTGCAGATGAATGTTGAGATGCGTATTCACCGCGACCCCAATAGGCGTCATATCGCCCGGACCATGCCACGCCAAACGTACGCCAAAGGCCTGGCATAGCACCGCCAGCTTCAGGGCCGGGGTGATGCCGCCAATCTGCGAAATATGGCAGCGAATAAAATCAATTTGCCGGTTGACGATGAGGTCATGCCACTCCGCCGGATTATTAAACAGCTCCCCCATCGCCAGCGGCACGCAGGTCTGCTGGCGAATCTGCGCCAGCCACGCGCTCTGCTGTGGCGGTAAAATATCTTCAATAAACCACGGCTGATAAGGCTCCAACAGCTTTGCCATCTGGAGCGCCTGCTGCGGGAAGAGTCGCTCGTGGACATCATGCAGAATATGGAAACGATGACCGTAACGCGCGCGCAGCAGACGGAACATTTCTACCGTATTGCGAACGTACTCATCCTGATCGAACCAGGCTCCCGGCGTCGGATTTTCCGGCGTTTGCATTTCGCGCGGCGTCCCACCGTAAAAGCCTAGCTGGCAGCGAATATGGCGATACCCCTGCTCCAGCAGCTTATCCACGGAGACAAACAGTTCCTCCGGCGTTTCACCACTGGCGTGAGTGTATGCGGCAATCGCATCGCGCGATTTTCCTCCCAGCAGCTGATATAGCGGCATCCCGGCCAGTTTTGCTTTGATATCCCACAGCGCCATATCCACGCCTGAGATGGCGTTGTTCATGACCGGGCCGTTGCGCCAGTAGGCGTTGACGTTCATCATTTGCCAGAGATCTTCGATATTGTTGGCATCACGCCCCACCAGCAGCGGTTGCAGATATTCATCGACCATCGTCTTTACCGCCAGCGGGCGTTGCTGGAAGGTGGCGCAGCCGTAACCAATGGTGCCGTTGTCGGTCGTCACCCGTACCGTCACGAGGTTGTGGCGGTCCGGACGCGTGATAAAACAATCTATCGCAGTAATCAGCGTAGGTTTCACAGAAGGCTCCCTGTGGAAAATAATAATAGGATTGCCATTATCTTCACTCTATTTTCGGCGTTCGGTAAACCTTTTTAT
>NZ_JANEWH010000059.1:0-28562 GCF_028069715.1 Kluyvera sp. Awk 3
CACTTAAAGATTTAAAACAACTCTCATGTAACAACATAACAACTCCAATCTCCTGAATTTTAAACACTTTGTTTAAGGCGTTTGAATTAAGTTCATAGGCTATATGTACTCTTTTTCAGGAATAGTTGTTGGTGTTTAATTGCTGAAAATATTTATTGAGCGCTTTCCTTTCGAAGGCAATTTGCTGTGAAATGGGCGGCTGGTGGGTGTTGTAGCACCCGACCAGCCATCAGCTCATGCTTTCAGGTCACAAGCTAACCAAGGCCCACTGCTTTAGCGCAAAAGCATAGTGAGCCTATCAGAGTTAAGCTTACTGATCCATGAAAAATACTGTAAAAATAAACAGTGTTGAGTTGGTCAACGCTGATAGCCTGCATTACATCGCCACCCTTCCGGATAACTCCATTGACCTCATTGTTACCGATCCGCCGTACTTCAAGGTGAAGCCGAACGGCTGGGACAATCAATGGAAAGGGGATGAGGACTACTTACGCTGGCTTGATTGCTGTCTGGCTGAGTACGCTCGAGTCCTTAAACCTGCCGGCAGCATTTATCTGTTTTGCGGCCACCGGCTGGCCTCAGATATTGAGGTTATGATGCGCGCCCGCTTTAACATCCTGAACCATATCATCTGGGCCAAGCCATCAGGCCGCTGGAATGGATGCAATAAAGAAAGCCTGCGCGCTTATTTCCCCGCAACGGAACGGATCCTGTTCGCTGAACATTATCTGGGACCGTATACAGGGAAAGAAGATGCTTACGGGAGCAAAAGCACAGAGCTAAAGCAGCACATCATGACGCCGCTTATCGACTATTTCCGCAATGCCCGAGAGTCATTGAGTGTGACTTCGAAAGAGATAGCCGCGGCAACAGGTAAGAAAAATATGGCGTCTCACTGGTTCGGTGCAAGCCAGTGGCAGCTGCCGAACGAGGTGGATTACCGGAAACTGCAGGAATTGTTCACCCGGATCGCCATCGAGAAACACCTGCAGCAAAAGCTGGAACATCCTCACCACCAGTTGGTGGCTACCTACCAGTCATTGAATCGCAAATATTCGGAATTGCTGGAAGAGTATAAAGCCCTCCGGCGTTGCTTCTCTGTATCTGCGTTCGTTCCGTATACCGACGTATGGACACATAAGCCCGTTCAGTTTTATCCGGGCAAACATCCATGCGAAAAGCCAGCCGACATGCTGAAGCAAATCATCAGCGCCAGCAGCAGGCCGGGCGATATCGTTGCCGATTTCTTTATGGGGTCCGGTTCCACTGTGAAAGCGGCAATGGAATTAGGGCGCCGGGCTATCGGTGTTGAACTCGAGGCCGAGCGATTCATGCAAACGGTCAGCGAGATCGAAAACCTCAACAAAACATAACGGACACCCTGCCTCTGGATGCTGTGGTGACCAAAGAATTCAGGCTCCGGGAATCACTTCTTACATCCCCCTTTACCTAAGAGCCCGCGAGCCTGATCCCTTCCATCACACACAGCACCCGCCACGCAGCGAGGTGAGAGCATGTATCGAATGGACAAACTGACAACGGGCATTGCCTATGGGGCGTCAGCAGGTAACGCCGGATACTGGGTACTTCAATTACTGGACAAAGTAACCCCATCACAGTGGGCCGCAATTGGAGTGCTCGGAAGCCTGATGTTTGGCCTGCTGACGTATCTGACGAACCTGTATTTCAAAATCAAAGAGGATCGGCGAAAGGCCGCGCGGGGTGAGTGATGTCGAACAAAGTAAAGTTCAGCGCTGCCATGCTGGCGCTTCTCGCTGCCGGAGCAACAGCTCCTGAATTGTTTGACGAGTTCATGAGTGAGAAAGAAGGTAATGCGCTGGTGGCTGTTGTCGATCCCGGTGGCATCTGGTCGCTATGCCACGGCGTCACAGTAATCGACGGTAAGCGAGTTGTGAAAGGCCAAACCGCCACCGAAGCGCAATGTAAGAAGGTTAACGCCATTGAGCGTAACAAGGCGCTGGCATGGGTTGACCGCAATATCAAGGTACCGCTGACTGAACCGCAGAAGGTCGGTATTGCGTCGTTCTGCCCTTACAACATCGGGCCGGGCAAATGCTACCCGTCAACGTTCTATAAGCGCATGAACGCTGGCGATACGAAAGGCGCCTGTGAAGCTATCCGCTGGTGGATTAAAGACGGTGGCCGCGATTGCCGCCTGACCAAAGGCCAGAAGAATGGCTGCTATGGTCAGGTGGAACGGCGGGACCAGGAAAGCGCGCTGACGTGCTGGGGGATAGACCAGTGAAAGCAGGCGCGGTATGCATCATCGTGATTGTCTCTCTGGCTGGTGCGTTTCTCGCTGGCAGCCAGTGGTCCAATCACAGTTGGAAAACAAAGTGGGCCGAACGGGATAGCGCTGATTCATCAAAGGTGGCGAATGCGCTGACGGCAGCCCGAATGATTGAACAAGGGCGGGCTATCGCCCGTGATGAGGCTGTTAAAGATGCTCAAGCTAAAGCAGCGAGCGCTGCCGTTACTTCTGCTGGCCTGGCTACCACTGTTAGCCAGCTGCAACAGCAAGCAAGAAGGCTCGCTACCCGCCTGGACGCCGCAAAGCACACCGCAGATCTTGCCGCTACCGTCAGAAGCAAAACAGCCGGAGCCGATGCCGCAATGCTCGCCGACATGCTCGGAAGTCTTGCAGAAGAAGCTCGATATTATGCTGGACGAGCTGACGAAAGCTACCGGGCAGGAATGACGTGTGAGCGTATCTATGACTCGGTGAGAGAGTCCAACAATAACCCTACAGTCTCGCAATAGCGTGGCCACTAAGCGAGTGGGTATTGACTATTGAGCAAATGAGCAATATAAGTAAGGCATGCTGTCACGTTAGCATTCGCTCTTAAAATCCCGCTCTGAAAAAGAGCAGCAGTAAGCCTCGCCATAGTGCGGGGTTTTTTTGTATCCGCATTTCACCGCGCACCGCAGCGCATTATCACCACGTCGAACCAAACCCTTTGGAATGAGCCTTTGAGGAGTCAGTTAGTGCTGGCGAGCCTCGACGGGCTGATCTCCTATGCGGCAAAGGTTCATCTCAAAGAGTAGGAACACGTTATGAATAATCCGTCAATTATTCCAGCCTTCGACTTCCGAGATATGGTGATCACCATTGATAACAAGGTGATCACCACTTCCCTGAAGGTGGCTGACTATTTTGGTAAGCGGCATAAAGATGTTTTGCGAGCCATTAGAAATCTCAAATGCTCCGAAGATTTTACCCGGCGCAATTTTGCGCCCATTGATTTCATTGATAAAAATGGCGATATTCAGCCGATGTATAACATAACTCGCGATGGCTGCATGATGCTGGTTATGGGGTTTACAGGCAAGACTGCCGCCGCAGTAAAAGAATGCTATATCAATGCGTTCAACTGGATGGCTGAGCAGCTAAGTCGTCGCATTGCAATGGGCGAAGAAATGCAGCACCGCTACGCCATCAAAGAAACTAGATCAAAGCTGAAAGGGACGATCGGAAGTCGGCTGATGAACGAACGGAAGAAAGAGAAGCGAGTTCTGGCAGTTGAGAGTGAGCACATCATGCAGATTACTCAACCTGATCTGTTGAGTTTCTAACATCTCGATTACTGCAGGCATTCACTAAGTGCTGGTAACGATTGAGTTCTATATAATTACTTCAAAAGATATGAGGTGATTATGACAACAGAAGAAATCGCACACGCTTCCTTGATTGCAGCACAAGACTCAGCTCATTGGGCTTGGTGGACCATGGCCGCATCAGTCGCTGCTGTATTTATTTCATTAGCTACATTAGGTCTTGCATTTTCTGCTTTGGATTCTTGGAAGGAGCAGGAAAGGCTAAAGATTAAAATGGAGTTTAAAAGATCTATCCTTGAGCTTAGTTACTGTCTAGAACAAATGCCGGAGACATACTGGTATTTTCAAGTTAATATCGCAAGGGAAAGGATTATACGATATCCAGAATTCGCTAATAGGTTAGGGGACCCTTCAGAGATTTATTATTTGAAGCAAAATCTCAAAGTGGCATTTGCTGAGGCTTCGAAAGCATGGATTATGTGCGGACACTTATTCTCTGATGACATAATTAAAAAATTGTGGCGTGAATTTAATAAGGAATACAGGGAGTATAGTACTAGGGGAGGTAATAAGAATAACATAAGCAACATAATTAATTCATTATGTAGCGAACTGAAAGTAATTTGATAACAGCCGCCAAGGAGGCGGCTGCCGTTTTAAGATAACGGCCTCGTCAGATTGTTGAAAATTCCACAAAGGCGAAGGCTAGGAAACCCTAGAACCCGCGCAAAGGCAGGCAAAAGAAATGACTGTCTTTGAAGAATCTGTCCGCAAGACTATTCACAACGAGTGTCAGCCCGGTGGTCTGCTCTGGAATTTGTGCAGTCGTTCATCTTCAGTGTAAGTGATAATCATTATCGGTTTCGGGTCCTTTCCGGCATATCGGTTCGCTACGGGGCGGCGTCCGCGCAGATTATCGCTATTTATGAAAATTTTCAGGCTTTAGTCGTTTCCGTTCTTCTTCTGTCTAACTATATGTTTTTGTTGAAATCACCCCCTGAAAAGAAAGGAAGCGTCAGAGCCAGATAGCTGGCAAATTACTCGATGTCGTTTCCTTTCTCTGTTTTGCGCATGGAGTGAGCCATGGAGGTAAACAAAAAACGCCTCTCTGAGATTTTTGGCGTCAGTATTCGCACCGTTCAGAACTGGCAGGATCAGGGGATGCCAGTTGCCCGCGGTGGCGGTAAAGGTAATGAGGTGCTTTACGATTCTGCGGCGGTTATTGAATGGTACTCCGCCAGGGATGCCGCAATTGAAAATGAGAAATTGCGAAAAGAGGTTGAAGATCTCCGGCTCGCTTCAGAATCGGATCTTCAGCCCGGCACGATTGATTACGAGCGTCACCGACTCATCAGGGCTCAGGCTGACACTCAGGAATTGAAAAATGCTAAAGATACCGCCGAGGTGGTGGAAACCGCATTCTGCACGTTCGTGTTGTCGCGGGTGGCCGGAGAAATAGCCAGCATCCTCGATGGAATACCTCTGTCGGTTCAGCGGCGTTTCCCCGAACTGGAAAACCGACACATTGATTTCCTCAAGAAGGACATCATTAAAGCCATGAACAAGGCAGCTGCGCTGGATGAAATAATACCGGAGTTGCTGAGTGAATATATCGAACAGTCAGGTTAAGGGGCTGCGGTACTCTGCCCGAGCGGGACTCCGTTCGCTGTACCGGCCTGAACCGCAAACAGCGGTTGAATGGGCTGATGACCACTATTACCTCCCTAAAGAGTCTGCATATCAGGAAGGGCGCTGGGTTACGCTGCCATTTCAGCGGGCGATCATGAATGCGATGGGGAACGACTATATCCGTGAGGTGAATGTCGTTAAATCAGCGCGCGTTGGCTACTCGAAAATGCTGCTCGGTGTGTATGCCTACTTCATTGAACACAAGCAGCGTAATTCTCTGATCTGGCTGCCCACCGATGGTGATGCTGAGAACTTTATGAAGTCTCACGTAGAACCCACTATCCGCGATATCCCTTCGCTTTTGTCGCTTGCCCCCTGGTACGGTAAAAAGCACCGCGATAATACGCTCAGCATGAAGCGTTTTTCCAATGGTCGTGGTTTCTGGTGCCTGGGTGGAAAGGCGGCGAAAAACTACCGTGAGAAATCTGTAGATGTTGCCGGCTACGATGAACTGGCGGCATTCGATGAAGATATCGAAAAAGAGGGGTCGCCAACTTTCCTCGGTGATAAACGTATTGAAGGCTCTGTCTGGCCGAAATCAATTCGAGGTTCAACACCCAAGATAAAGGGAACCTGTCAGATTGAGCGGGCCGCCAGTGAATCCGGGCACTTCATGCGATTTCATGTTGCCTGCCCGCACTGCGGGGAGGAGCAATATCTGAAATTCGGCGACAGGGAAACGCCATTTGGATTTAAGTGGACGCCAGGCGAACCGGCCAGCGTGTTTTATCTCTGTGAGCGTAATGCCTGTGTGATTAAACAGCAGGAACTCGATTTCTCAGAGGCCCGCTATATCTGTGATGAAACGGGGATCTGGACGCGCGATGGCCTGAACTGGTTTGCATCCTCTGGTACCGAAATCGACCCACCTGACAGTGTCACATTCCATATCTGGACGGCATACAGCCCGTTTACCACCTGGGTGCAGATAGTGAAAGACTGGCTCAAGACGAAAGGAGACACGGGGAAGCGTAAAACCTTCGTGAATACCACGCTGGGTGAAACGTGGGAGCCGAAGATCGGCGAACGTCCTGATGCAGAGGTAATGGCGGAAAGGAAAGAGCATTTCTCGGCGTCTGTCCCGGACCGGGTGGCCTACCTGACTGCCGGAATAGATTCACAGCTCGATCGCTACGAAATGCGCGTCTGGGGTTGGGGACCGGGTGAAGAAAGCTGGCTTATTGACCGGCAGATCATCATGGGGCGTCATGATGATGAGGCGACACTCACCAGGGTGGATGAGGCGATTAATAAAACCTACACCCGAAAAAACGGCGTAGAGATGTCTATATCCCGTATTTGCTGGGATATCGGCGGTATCGATCCAACTATTGTGTATAACCGCTCGAAAAAGCACGGTCTGTTTCGCCTGATCCCTATCAAGGGGGCTTCTGTGTACGGAAAACCTGTCGCCAGCATGCCGCGTAAACGGAATAAGAACGGTGTTTACCTGACGGAAGTGGGCACGGACACAGCGAAAGAGCAGATTTATAACCGTTTCACTCTGCAGCCTGAAGGTGATGAACCTCTTGCCGGTGCGGTGCATTTCCCCAATAACCCGGATGTTTACGACCTGGCAGAAGCGCAGCAGCTTACCGCAGAAGAGCAGGTTGAAAAATGGGTGGACGGTAAGAAGAAGATCATGTGGGACAGCAAAAAGCGACGAAATGAGGCTCTGGACTGCTTTGTCTATGCGCTTGCGGCCCTTCGGATCAGCATTTCGCGATGGCAGTTGAACCTCGATTCTCTTTTGGCGAGTCTGCTGGAGGAAGAGACGGGGCGAACCACTAACAAGACCCTGGCGGACTATGCTCGGGCATTATCTGGAGACGAATAATGGCGACACAGACTGATCTGGATGCCGCCCGCGCTGCGTTGCATGACCTCATGATGGGAAAGCGGGTGGCAACGGTGCAAAAAGACGGCCGGCGGGTTGAGTTCACCGCGACCTCAGTCACTGACCTGAAAAAATACATTGCCGAACTTGAGTCACAGGTTGGCACCACTCCACGACGCCGGGGACCGGCAGGATTTTACGCATGAAAACACCTGCTTTGTTAGGGCCGGACGGTAAAACCGCATTGCGGGACTACGCCGGATATCACGGCGGTGCTGGTGGCTTTGGCGGCCAGTTACGCGCCTGGAACCCACCGAGTGAAAGCGCGGATGCTGCGTTATTGCCTAACCTTACCCGCGGTAATGCGCGCGCAGACGATCTGGTTCGGAACAATGGCTATGCGGCAAACGCTGTGCAGCTGCATCAGGACCATATTGTGGGCTCGTTCTTCCGACTCAGTTATCGGCCCAGTTGGCGTTTTCTGGGCATTGGGGAGGAAGAGGCGCGGGCATTCTCTCGTGAAGTTGAGGCCGCGTGGAAAGAGTTTGCTGAGGATGATTGTTGCTGCATTGATGCTGAACGTAAGCGGACATTCACTATGATGATCCGTGAGGGTGTCTCCATGCATGCATTTAATGGTGAGTTATGTGCACAAGCTACCTGGGATAGTGATTCCACGCGTCTATTCCGCACCCAGTTTAAGATGGTGAGCCCGAAACGCATCAGCAACCCCAATAATGCCGGCGACACGCGAAATTGTCGGGCGGGTGTCAGAATAAACGACAGTGGCGCTGCGCTGGGGTATTACGTCAGCGACGATGGCTATCCAGGCTGGATGGCGCAGAAGTGGACATACATCCCGCGCGAGCTGCCTGGTGGGCGACCGTCCTTTATCCATGTATTTGAACCGCTGGAGGATGGGCAGACGCGTGGCGCTAACGTGTTTTACAGCGTCATGGAGCAAATGAAAATGCTCGATACGCTGCAAAATACCCAGCTCCAGAGCGCTATCGTTAAGGCGATGTATGCGGCCACGATAGAAAGTGAGCTGGATACGCAAACCGCGATGGACTTTATTCTCGGCTCTGACAGCAAAGACCAGCAAAGCAAGATGACGGGATGGCTGGGTGAAATGGCCTCGTATTACACCGCTGCGCCGGTCCGCCTTGGTGGCGCGAAGGTTCCTCATCTGATGCCGGGTGACTCCCTGAATCTTCAGTCAGCACAGGATACGGATAACGGCTATTCGACCTTTGAGCAATCGCTGCTGCGCTATATTGCGGCAGGTCTTGGTGTGTCTTATGAGCAACTCTCGCGAAACTATTCGCAGATGAGCTACTCCACGGCTCGCGCCAGTGCTAACGAGTCCTGGGCGTACTTTATGGGCCGCCGCAAATTTGTCGCCTCCCGACAGGCCTGTCAGATGTTTTTATGCTGGCTGGAAGAGGCTATTGTCCGCAGGGTGGTGACATTACCGCCTAAAGCCCGATTCAGTTTTCAGGAGGCGAGAAGCGCCTGGGGCAATGCTGACTGGATCGGCTCCGGGCGAATGGCGATTGATGGACTTAAGGAGGTGCAGGAGGCCGTCATGCTCATTGAAGCGGGGTTGAGCACCTATGAGAAGGAGTGCGCCAAACGCGGTGAGGATTATCAGGAAATCTTTGCCCAGCAGGTACGTGAAACGATGGAGCGTCGCGCTGCGGGTCTTAAACCTCCAGCATGGGCGGCTTCTGCCTTTGAGTCTGGACTGAAGAAATCAAATGAGGAGGAGAACGATGACGCCCGAGCTGCGTAATCTCCCGCATATCGCCAGTATGGCTTTCAATGAGCCGCTATTACTTGAACCCGCCTATGCGCGGGTTTTCTTTTGCGCGCTTGCTGGCCAGTTGGGTATTACCCGCCTGACCGACACCGTGTCTGGCGTGACCCTTGGCGCAGAGCAGATGGCTGAACCGCTGGCGCTCTTTGGCGATGATGAGGACATGGGGCCAAAACCGGCACGAAGCTACCAGGTCACTAACGGGATCGCAGTGCTGCCGGTATCCGGGACTCTGGTCAGTAAAACCCGTGCTCTCCAGCCATATTCGGGGATGACGGGTTACAACGGCATTATCGCCCGTCTTCAGCAGGCCATCAGTGATCCGGGTGTTGACGGCATCCTTCTGGATATGGACACCCCTGGCGGAATGGTGGCGGGGGCTTTTGACTGTGCGGACATTATTGCCCGTATGCGCGATATCAAACCCATCTGGGCGCTGGCCAACGATATGAACTGCAGCGCAGGCCAGCTGATTGCCAGTGCTGCCTCGCGCCGGCTTGTGACACAGACAGCCAGAACGGGATCCATTGGGGTCATGATGGCCCATAGCAATTACGGTGCAGCCCTGAAAACCAGCGGTGTCGAGGTCACGCTGATTTACAGCGGCGATCACAAGGTAGACGGGAACCCCTACGAGAAATTACCCAAAGAAGTACGCGCAGATTTTCAGGCGCGAATTGATGCTACCCGGCAGATGTTCGCTGAAAAGGTGGCGGGTTATACCGGCATGTCGGTCCAGGCCGTTCTGGACACTGAAGCGGCTGTATTTTCAGGCCAGGAATCAGTAGACAACGGCCTGGCGGAGCAGCTGGTCAACAACATGGATGCGCTGAACGTTATGCGCGATGCAATTAATAAACGAACGATGATTTCCCGAGGAGGAAGCATGAAAGGTACTACTGCATCCGCAGATACCACTCAACCAGCAGCAACCATTGCTGCTAACCAGCCCGTGGCCACCGCTGACGCACCCGCTGTGGTCATTGACCCTGCAACTACCGCATCTGTTGATGTGAGCAGCCAGGTCGCGACGGCGGTCGCTGCTGAAAACGGCCGCATTATGGGGATCCTGAACTGTGAAGAGGCAAAAGGGCGCGAATCACAGGCACGCGCACTGGCTGAAATGCCAGGTATGACGGTGGAGAGTGCGCAGCGCATTCTTGCCGCCGCGCCTCAGAGTGCTCAGGCCCGCACGGATACCGCGCTGGATCGTCTGATGGAAACCGCACCTGGCACCGTAGCGGCAGGGAGTTCATCTGCTGATGCTGGTGACGATTTGTTAAATACGCCTGTTTAAGAGGTCAACATGTCTAACACAGAACAATTTACACACATCCAGCCCCTCGGGAACAGTGATCCGGCGCATACCGGTTATGCCCCTGGCGAACTGACGGCGGCAACACCGGCGATGACGCCACTGATGCTGGATGCCACCTCCGGCAAACTGACGGTCTGGGATGGTCAGCATGCGGGCGCGGCCTGTGGCGTGCTGGCCGTTTCTGCCGACCAGAGCACCGCCGAACTGGCGTTCTATAAGTCCGGCTCATTCCGCATTGAAGATGTGCTCTGGCCGGATGCGGTGACGGATGAACACATCAAGCGCAATGCATTTACGGGCACAGCTATCAGCATCGTCTGACACCTTTCTGAACTGCAACCATCATCCATAGAAGCCGCCATCGCGGCTTTTTTTACGGGAAAAATCTATGTCAATTTACACTACAGCCCAACTTCTGGCGGTCAATGAGAAGAAATTCAAGTTTGACCCGCTTTTCCTGCGCATCTTCTTCCGTGAAAGCTACCCCTTCAGCACTGAGAAGGTTTATCTGTCGCAGATCCCGGGCATGGTCAACATGGCGCTGTACGTTTCACCTGTTGTTTCCGGCAAGGTCATCCGTTCCCGCGGCGGTGCAACGTCTGAGTTTACGCCGGGTTACGTCAAGCCGAAGCATGAAGTAAACCCGCAGATGACGCTGCGTCGCCTGCCAGATGAAGATCCGCAAAACCTGGCTGACCCGGCTTACCGTCGCCGTCGCATTATCCTGCAGAACATGAAGGATGAAGAACTGGCAATTGCCCAGGTGGAGGAGAAGCAGGCCGTTGCTGCCGTCCTTAACGGTAAATACACCATGACCGGCGAAGCGTTTGAACCGGTTGAGGTGGATATGGGGCGCAGTACCGGAAACAACATCATTCAGGCTGGCGCCGCGGCCTGGAGCGGTCGCGACAAAGAAACCTATGACCCGACAGACGATATCGAAGCCTACGCGCTGAACGCCAGCGGTGTGGTCAATATCATCGTCTTTGATCCGAAAGGCTGGGCATTGTTCCGTTCGTTCAAGGCGGTAAAAGAGAAGCTCGACACCCGTCGTGGCTCTAACTCTGAACTGGAAACGGCGCTGAAGGATCTGGGCGAAGCCGTCTCCTATAAGGGGATGTATGGCGATGTGGCCATTGTCGTCTACTCCGGGCAGTACATTGAAGACGACACTAAAAAGAACTACCTGCCGGATTTGAGCATGGTGCTGGGTAATACCCAGGCGCGCGGGCTGCGCACTTACGGCTGCATTCAGGATGTGGATGCCCAGCGTGAAGGTATTAATGCCTCCGCGCGTTACCCGAAAAACTGGGTGCAGACCGGTGACCCGGCGCGTGAGTTCACCATGATCCAGTCCGCACCGCTGATGCTGCTGGCCGATCCGGATGCGTTTGTGTCAGTCAAACTCGCCTGATTTCATTCTGTGGCCCTTCGGGGCCCTGTTTCGGAGCTGTTCTCATGACAGAAAAAGAAAAGTTGATCGCCCGCCTTAATGAGCTTGGCGTGCAGCTCGGCCGGGAAGTGAATACCGGCGGCACCATTCAGGAGCTCTCAATGCGCATTGCGGAGCTGGAGGAAGAACTGGATGGCGGCACGGATACCGATGGCGTTGAAAATGGTGGCGTGAGTGACGGAGCGACATCACCCGGCACCGTAGAACCTGTGGCGCCAGCGAATACTGTGTTAACCAGCAGTACTGATGACGCGCTGGTGGCCGTCGAAACGCTGGCCACGCTGCACATTGAGGCGCTGCACGCGACCCGCGATGAACCGGTCTCTATTGTGGAGGCGGGAACGGTGATCCGCGTGACAGAAACGGATGCGGACAGCCTGGTTGCGCTCGGACTGGTCCGCCAACACTGACAGGGGGCTGTGTGGCTGATTTCGATAACCTTTTTGATGCTGCAATCACACAGGCCGATGACACTATTCGGCAGGTTATGGGGACTTCGGCAACGGTAACGTCTGGCGCGATTTCTGGCGTCACGTTGAGTGGCGTTTTCGATGATCCGGAAAATATCGGTTACGCCACACCCGGTGTCCGTGTCGAGGGGACCAGCCCGTCGCTGTTTGTGAAATCAGCAGTGATTGAGCAGTTGGCGCGGCTGGACACGCTGGATATTAACGGCAAGTCGTTCTGGGTTGAACGTATTGGCCCGGATGATTGCGGCTCCTGTCTTATCTGGTTAGGGACGGGTTCTCCTCCCGCATCAACCCGTCGCCGTTAAGGAGACATGATGTCGATAAAAGGGCTTGAACAGGCTATGGCGAACCTGAACAGCATCAGCACCACGGCGGTTCCTCGCGCTTCGGCGCAGGCGGTCAACCGTGTGGCCACCCGGGCGGTTAGCCGAAGCGTTGCGGTGGTGTCGAAAGAAACCCGGGTTCCCCGAAAACTGGTGAAGCAACGCGCCAGGATAAAGCGTGCCACGACGAAAAAGCCAAGAGCGCTCATCCGGGTTAACCGGGGCAATCTGCCGGCGATAAAACTGGGAACCGCCAGCGTGCGATTATCACGCCGAAAACGGGATAAAAAAGGGGCCAATAGCGTATTGCGAATTGGCCCTTTTCGTTTCCCGGGTGGCTTTATTCAGCAACTGAAGAATGGTCGCTGGCACGTTATGCGGCGGACATCCAAACCCCGCTACCCGATAGAGGTGGTCAGCATTCCACTGGCTGCCCCCCTGACGACCGCATTTAAAGATGAGCTGCCAAAGCTCATTGAATCGGATATGCCCAAAGAACTGCGGGCATCCCTTAAAAACCAACTCAGGCTGATTCTGAAACAATGAAACACAGTGATATCCGAAGGGCAATCATCCATGCGCTGGAGAGCAGCATTGGTGAGGAGGCTCTCTACTTTGACGGGCGTCCGGCAGTACTCGAGGAGGGCGACTTTCCGGCTCTCGCTATCTATCTGACGGATGCCGAATATACCGGTGAAGAGCTCGATGCGGATACCTGGCAGGCTACGCTGCATGTCGAAATCTTTTTACCGGCGCAGATGCCGGATTCAGATCTCGATAACTGGATGGAGTCCCGAATTTATCCGGTGCTGAGCGATGTGCCAGGGCTCGCCGGGCTTATCACCAACATTGTGCAGCAGGGTTATGACTACCAGCGCGATGACGATCTTGGGCTGTGGAGTTCGGCTGATTTGAAATATTCCATTACTTACGAAATGTGAGGACGTAATGACTACACCAAACCCACTGGCGCCGGTAAAGGGCGCCACCACCACGCTCTGGATTTATTCAGGAACGGGTAACCCGTTTGCCAACCCGGTATCGGATACCGACTGGACGCGCCTGGCGAAGATTAAAGACCTACAGCCGGGCGAACTGACCGCCGAATCAAACGACGATACCTATCTGGATGATGATGATGCAGACTGGACGGCGACCGCACAGGGCCAGAAATCGGCGGGTGAGGCCAGTTTTACGCTGGCCTGGAAACCGGCGGAAAGCGGTCAGCAGGATCTGGTGCGCTGGTTCGACGACGGTACCGTACTGGCATACAAAATCAAATACCCGAATGGCGCCGTCGATGTGTTCCGTGGCTGGGTAAGCAGCCTCGGTAAAACGGTCACGGCAAAAGACACCATCACCCGCTCGGTCAAAATCAGCAACAACGGTAAGCCGGGGCTGGCTGAAGAAAGCGCCGCGGCGGTAATTGACGTCACCGGCGTAACCCTGGATAAATCGACCGCTACCGTTGCCGTGGCTGCGACCACCACGCTGAATGTCACGGTGGCGCCAGCCAGCGCCAGCGATAAATCGTTCCGTGCCACCACCACGGATGCCGGGATCGTAACGGTGTCTGTGGCCGATACGGTGCTGACGGTGACCGGCATTGCAGCCGGTTCGGCTGACATTATTGTGATGACCAACGACGGTCTGTTTGTTGCGACCTGCAGCGTCACCGTTTCCTGATAACCGGGGCTTCGGCCCCCCCTCCTGGAGTAACCCATGTTTTTAAAAACAGAACCGTTCGAGCGCAACGGTGTGACCGTCACGCTCTATGAACTGTCGGCGCTGCAGCGTATTGAGCATCTTGAACACCTGAAAGCACTGGAAGCTGTTGCCGATGCGGACATGCAGGCCGCGCTGAACATGACGATTACATCCGGCGCGCTGCTGGTGGCCATGTCGTTATGGCATGCGCATCCCCTGAAAGGAACGCACAACACGCCGAAAGAAGATGTTGAGCAGATCCAGAAGGATGTGCTGATGACCTGGCCGCTGGAGTTTATTGCCGAAGCGGAGTACAGCGTAAAATTGCTGTCCGGAATGGTGCCGCCACCGGAATCCAGTGCGCCACAGGATGATGCGGTAACCGAGCCGGTCAGTCTGGAAAAGCCCTCGCCAGTGAGCTGACTTTCGTCCTGAAACTGGCGCGTGAATTTCGCCGGCCGGACTGGCGCGCCATGCTTGCTGGTATGTCGTCAACGGAATACGCCGACTGGCGAACGTTCTACCAGGACAACTTTTTTAATGATGTGCAGATGGATGCGCATTTTTCCTCGCTGATGCATATCGTCATCACCGCACTTGACCCCAAAACCACATCAACCCCTGCCAGCTTCAGCCTGCTTTCACCTTCAGCGGAGGATATTACCGACGATGAACCCGGTGATGATGTGCTGATGGCAAAGGCCGAGGGCATTTCAGGAGGCGTTCGCTATGGCCCAGACGGCAGTGGGTGACCTGGTCGTTAACCTTGACGTTAACTCGTCGAAGTTCAACGAACAGATGGAATACGTTAAACGGCAGTTTAAGCAGACCGGCGATGCGGCAAATGACTCCGCGCTGAAGGTGCAGCAGTCCTATACCCGCCAGGAGAGCGCGGCGAAAAAGGCCGGTATCTCCGTCGGGCAGTACAACGCCGCGATGCGCATGCTGCCGGCACAGTTTACGGATATTGCGACTCAGCTGGCGGGCGGGCAAAGTCCCTGGCTTATTCTGCTGCAGCAGGGCGGACAGGTGAAAGATTCCTTCGGCGGCATCATTCCGACATTCCGCGCGCTGCTGGGCTCAATATCACCTGTGATGGTCGGTATCGGAGCGCTGGCAACGGCTACCGGCGCGGTCGTTTATGCCTGGTATCAGGGCTCGGCCACACTCTCCGATTTCAATAAAACGCTGGTCTTGTCCGGAAATACTGCCGGACTGACCTCCAACCGTATGCTGGTGCTGGCGAAATCCGGCGAGCAGGCTGGGCTGACGTTCAACCAGACCAGCAGCGCGCTGACCGAGCTGGTAAACGCAGGGGTGCGTGCCGGGGCCAGGTTTGACGATATGAGTCAGGCTGTGGCGAAGTTCACCGAGGCGTCAGGTGTGCCGATTGATAAGGTGGCTGCGGCGTTCGGCAAACTGACAAATGACCCCACCTCCGGCCTGATCGCCATGGCGCAGCAGTTCCATAATGTCACGGCAGAGCAGATTGCCTATGTGGCGCAGTTACAACGCTCGGGGGATGAGGCCGGAGCGCTGCAGGCGGCTAACGATGCGGCAACGAATGGTTTCCGCGAGCAGACCAAAAGTCTCCGCGACAATATGGGCTCGATCGAATCTGCTGCCGACAGCCTTAAGCGCGCATTTAAATCGATGTGGGATGCGGCGCTGGATATCGGGCGTCCTGACACCGCCCAGGAGATAGTTGCCAAAGCCGAAGCTGCATTTAAGCGGGCGGATGAGGTCTGGAATCTCCGCAAAGGCGACCGTTATGTGAATGACGATGCGCGCGCCAGCTACTGGAACGATCGCGAGTCGGCGCGGCTGGCGCTGGAGATGGCGCAGCAGCAGGCCAGTGTCGCGAAAGCGACCGAGGACAATGCCGCGCGCGAGGCAGTGGTTGAATCTGATCGCCAGAAATATGCCGCGCAGGCTCAGTCAAATTATGCGAAGACACAAAGCGCACTGGAGAAATACACCGCGCGCCAGAATGAGCTGAACAAGGCGCTGAAGGAAGGGCGGATCCTCCAGGCGGACTACAACATCAACCTTGAAGCCGCCAAAAAGGAATACGACGACTCACTGAAGAAGCCTAAAAAGCCGTCAGCAGTGAAAACGCCGGCAGGTGTGAAAAGTGTCGATACAGCCAGCGCGCAGACCCTGGAACTTGAAGCGCAATTACGCACGCTTCAGGAGCATAAGAGCATTACTGATACCATCAGCCAGCAGCGGCAGGAACTGTGGAAACAGCAATCCCGCTTTTCGGTGCTGGAAGAGGCAGCCAAAAAGCGCGCACTGACCACTGATGAAAAATCGGTGCTGGCGAATAAAAGTGAGGTACTGGCGCGAGCGGAGGTGAATGCCCGGCTTGGCGATCAGATTGTTGCCCAGAAACGGTTGAACCGCCTGCAGGATAGCTCGCAGAAATACGTTACCCAGATTGGTGAGAAAACCAGGGCGCTGGTGGCAGGCGGCAGCATGAGCAGCCGCGGTGCGCAGCGGCAAAATGAAGAGGCACAGCTGCGGCAGGGCTGGATGAATGCTGGTGGAACGGATACAGATCAAGGCTATCAGAATGAGCTGACAGCGCTCAGGGAGTACTACGCTGCACAGGATGAACTGCGCGACGACTGGAAAGCCGGGGCGAAATCAGCATGGGCGGATTACGCTGATTCGGCGGCTGATGCCTATGGTTCAATGAAGTCTGCCGCTTCCGCTACGTTCGACGGTATCAGCCAGAACATGGCTGACATGCTGACAACAGGAAAGGCGAACTGGGCAGACTTTACCCGTTCCACGCTGTCAATGCTGACGCAAATCCTGATGAAACAGGCCATGGTAGGCCTGGTTAATTCGGCGACATCGGCACTGGGGTTTGCGGGGGGCGGCTATACCGGATCCGGCGGCAAGTATGAGCCTGCTGGCGTTGTTCACCGTGGGGAGTTTGTCTTCACCCAGGAGGCTACCAACCGGATCGGTGTTGGCAATCTTTATCGCATGATGCGCGGTTATGCGACTGGAGGCCTGGTAGGGGGAAGCGGTGGTGGGATCGCTTCTCCGTTCGGCGTCAGCGTATATGCACCTGTTTCCGTGACAACGGGACAGAGTGATTCCGGTCAGCAGAAGGGGAGCGGTGACGCACTGGGCAAAGCCTATCAGCAGGTGATCGACAGTTCTGTTCGGGCGGGTATCGCGAAGGCAATACAACCAGGCGGTATGATCTGGAATGCCAATAAACAGAGGTAACCGATGGCGATTGAACATTTTGGCTGGCGCATCAAGGCATCCAGCCAGCCAACACTCAAAAGTAAAGATACGGTGCGTACGGCGCAGTTCGGTGATGGATATAAACAGGTATCTGGTGCCGGTCTGAACGATGAAACGCTTAGCTATGAATTTTCTTTTAGTGGCGATCCGCAAACTGTCAGGGATATCCATACTTTCCTGCGGCGCCACAAAACGAAGTCCTTTTCGTTCACTCCGCCTGGCGGTGAGCTCACCCTCTGGCGGGTAGAGGCTGACAGCCTGCAGCGCGTTACCAAAAGCAAAACGGTGGAAACCGTATCGGCCACGTTTGAACAGGCGTTTGCACCATGAGCTTAAACAGTGATTATCAGAAACTCGAGCCGGGTAATGTCATCCGGCTTTTTGATGTCGACGGCACCGCTTTTGGTGTTGCCGACGTTCTACGCTTCCATTCGCATAATATTGCGCATACGCCGGATGAAATCACCGCCGCCGGCGGGGATGAGGACAAGCTACCTGCAAAATCTATCTGGTGGCAGGGGCAGGAATATAAACCCTGGCCCTGTGAGATAGAAGGGATAGAAACGGCTACCGATGGTACGAGCGCTCAGCCAACATTGTCGGTCGCGAACCTGGATAGCTCCATCACCGCGCTGTGTCTTGCGTATGACGATTTACTGCAGGCGAAAGTCACTATTCACGATACGCTGGCGCAGTATCTTGATGCAGCAAATTACCCGGAGGGAAACCCGGCGGCGGATCCGCAGCAGGAAAAACTGAAGGTGTTTTATATTGACGCCAAGGACAGTGAAACCAATGAGGTCGTGGCGTTTAAACTCTCCAGTCCCATGGATCTTCAGGGGCTGATGATCCCAACCCGGCAGCTTCATTCGCTTTGCACCTGGTGCATCCGCAATAAGTATCGCTCCGGCGACGGCTGCGATTACGCCGGCGCGCGCTATTTCGATAAGCACAACAACCCGGTTGATGATCCCTCACTGGATGAATGCTCTGGTACGCTGACGGCGTGCAAAATCCGGTTCGGCGATGGCAACGAGCTTCCGTTTGGCGGTTTTCCGGGGACTTCACTGATCAGGAGCTGATATGCGTCAGAAAATAATCGACGCCATCATGGCACACGCCGCCGCTGAGTACCCGCGCGAGTGCTGCGGCGTGGTGGTGCAGAAAAGCCGGATTCAGCGGTATATTCCGTGCCGCAATCTGGCCTCAGAACCGACCGAGCATTTTCATCTGTCGCCGGAGGATTACGCCGCTGCCGAGGACTGGGGAACGGTGATCGCCATCGTTCACAGCCACCCTGACGCCACGACACAGCCGAGCGAGCTGGACAAGGCTCAGTGCGACGCGACCCTGCTGCCCTGGCATATTGCCAGCTGGCCGGAAGGGGATATCCGCACCATTCAGCCGCGCGGGGAGTTGCCACTACTGGAACGGCCATTTGTGCTCGGGCATTTCGATTGCTGGGGGCTGGTGATGAGCTACTTCCGGCAAATGCATGGTATCGAGCTGCACGATTACCGGGTTGATTACCCATGGTGGGAAAACGACTATCCGGACAACTTCTATCAGGATTGCTGGTACGAGTGTGGATTCCGTGAATTCGACGGCCCACCGAAACCTGGCGATATGGTGATCATGCAGGTCCAGGCCGATAAATGGAACCATGCCGGGATTTTGCTGGAAGGCAACATGCTGCTGCACCATCTGTACGGGCACCTTAGCCAACGCGTGCCGTATGGTGGCTACTGGCAGGAACGGACGATGAAGATTTTACGGTATAAATCTCTGTGCTAACCTTTGGGAAAATAGCAGAGGAAATAAGGACATGAAAAAACTAATTGCTGGGATCATTTGTTTTGGTCTCATGGGATGCTCAACAACTCCAGTTTCACCAACTACCGCAAAAGAAGTACCAGTTATTCTCAAATTCCAAGAACGAGAGGGGACTGTTCCTGTAACTGTTGTGCGTGATAAAGGGATGGTCGCTAGCGCTTGTGCTATCACCGCCTATATAGATGGTGGGCAAGTAGCTAATCTTGATACTGGTGAGAAGTTCGTTGCTTATGTCAAACCAGGAGAAGTAGTAGTTGGGGCTGGGTTCATCGGGTCAGGGCTCTGTAGCGGAGCACCAAGGAAAGAAAGAATGTTTACGGTTAAGGATGGCAAACCAATTTATCTACGAATTTTTATAGACCAAAGTGCTAATGTGGATATATTGCCATCCACAATTAATTAATTCAAAGCCACCGTCATGGTGGCTTCTTATTTGGTGCTTGTATGAAAGAACAAATGGCTGAGATTATACTCGGTGGTGAGTTAGGGAAAATATTTGGAAAGTCACATCATAGATTAATTAACAAGACGCTTGAGGCTCCAAGGGCATTAGCTGCAACATTAAAGGGATTTCAACAGTTCATGATCTCAAGTGAGAGACGGGGTATTACATATGCCGTTTTTAAGGGGAAGAAAAATATTGGGAAAGATGATCTTGAATATCCAGCGAATGGTGAGGTTATTAGAATAGTACCAGTTATCATTGGTAGCAAAAGAGCTGGAGTATTGCAAACTGTTCTCGGAACGGTTTTGGTTGCAGTAGGTTTTGCTCTTACCTTTACCCCGGCGGCGGCCGCTTCTCCTTTTCTTTATCAAGCCGGTGCAGCAATGGTGTTAGGCGGGATAGTTCAAATGCTTTCGCCGCAAGCGACAGGCCTTGCCAGCAAACAAAGCGCAGAAAATAGAGCTTCATATGCATTCGGCGGAGTAACCAACACAGCGGCGCAGGGTTATCCTGTACCGCTCCTTTATGGTCGCCGGCGAATAGGCGGGGCGATTATTTCAGCCGGAATTTATGTCGAAGATCAGCAGTAAATAACAACTTTTTTTTTCAGGCCACCTTCGGGTGGTTTTTTTTATGGGCGTAATCATGGCTACAGATAAAATATTAAAGGGCAGGAAGGGCGGTAGTTCCAGTTCGCGCACCCCTACAGAGCAGCCTGATGATCTGCAATCTGTTGCGAAGGCAAAAATTCTCGTTGCGCTAGGAGAAGGGGAGTTTGCAGGGCAACTAACCAGTAAAGATATCTACCTCGACGGAACGGCTCTGGAGAATGCCGACGGTTCACAAAACTTTAGCGGCGTGACGTGGGAGTTTCGCGCGGGAACTCAGGCGCAAAAATACATTCAGGGTATTCCCGGCACCGAAAACGAAATAAGTGTGGGAACTGAGGTATCAAGTGCAACAGCATGGACGCGCACGTATACCAATACACAGCTTTCAGCGGTTCGATTACGTCTGAAATGGCCCTCGCTTTTTAAACAGGAGGACGACGGTGATCTGGTTGGTTACTCGGTTAATTATGCGATTGATCTGCAGACCGACGGCGGTACATGGCAGACGGTACTCAATACCAGTGTGACCGGCAAAACGACGACTGGATATGAGCGCAGCCATCGTATTGATTTACCGCAGGCTGGCAGTACCTGGACAATCCGACTGCGTAAGATTACCGCTGATGCCAATAGCGCGAAGATCGGCGACACGCTGATGCTGCAGAGCTTCACAGAGGTGATTGACGCCAAATTACGCTATCCAAATACCGCACTGCTCTACATCGAATTTGATTCCAGCCAGTTCAATGGCTCTATCCCGCAGATCTCCTGTGAACCACGTGGGCGAGTTATCCGCGTTCCTGATACCTACGACCCTGAAAACCGCATTTATAACGGGACATGGACGGGGGCGTTTAAGTGGGCATGGACAGATAACCCGGCATGGATTTTTTATGATCTGGTTATCTCTGACCGTTTCGGCCTGGGTAATCGGCTGACGGCTGCCAACATCGATAAATGGTCACTCTATGAAGTGGCGCAGTATTGCGACCAGATGGTGCCCGATGGAAAAGGCGGCAGCGGGACAGAGCCACGCTATACCTGCAATGTGTATGTGCAGGACCGGAACGATGCTTACACCGTGCTGCGAGACTTTGCCGCTATCTTCCGGGGGATGACCTACTGGGGCGGTGATCAGATTGTGGCGCTGGCCGACATGCCGCGCGACATTGATTTCTCCTACACGCGCGCAAACGTCATCGACGGCCTGTTTACTTACGCCAGCAGCACTACCAAAACGCGCTACACCACAGCGTTGGTTTCGTGGTCCGATCCTGACAACGCCTACGCAGACGCCATGGAGCCGGTATTTGAGCAGCAGCTCGTTGCGCGCTACGGCTTCAACCAGCTGGAAATGACAGCGATCGGCTGTACCCGGCAGTCAGAAGCTAACCGCAAAGGGCGCTGGGGCATTCTTACCAATAACAAAGACAGGGTGGTGACGTTCTCTGTCGGATTGGACGGCAATATCCCGCAACCCGGTTACATCATCGCAGTTGCGGACGAGTTGCTTTCCGGGAAGGTCACCGGCGGCCGTATTCGGTCGGTGAATGGTCGGGTTATCGAGCTGGACCGTGTGGCTGATGCAGTCGCCGGCGACCGTCTGATACTTAACCTGCCATCCGGCGCGGCGCAAAGCAGGACGATTCAGGCGGTAAACGGTAACAAGATCACCGTTACAACGGCTTACAGTGAGACGCCGGAGCCGGAATGTGTGTGGGTGGTTGAGTCGGATACGTTGTACGCCCAGCAATACCGGGTGGTCAGTGTCGCCGATAATAACGACGGCACGTTTACGATCTCCGGCGCGGCTCACGACCCGGATAAATACGCCAGAATCGACACTGGCGCCATCATCGACCAGCGGCCCGTCAGTGTGATACCGCCGGGCAATCAGTCAGCGCCCGGAGATATCGCCATTGATAGCTATTCCGTGGTGCAGCAGGGGCTCAGCGTGGAAACCATGCGCGCAACCTGGTCGGCAGTCGACAATGCGATTGCCTATGAGGCGCAGTGGCGGCGCAACGACGGGAACTGGATAAACGTGCCGCGGAGTTCAACAACCAGCTTTGAGGTGGAATCGATCTACGCAGGCCGCTATCTGGTTCGCGTCCGCGCAATCAATGCTGCGGAGATCTCATCCGGCTGGGGATACTCGGAAGAGGCAACGCTGACCGGGAAAGTAGGTAATCCGCCGAAGCCGGTTGGATTTGTGGCCACAGGTATTAACTGGGGTATCCGTCTGAACTGGGGATTCCCGGCGAACACCGCCGATACGCTGAAAACGGAAATTCAGTACACGCCAAACAGCGACCAGTCGGATCCGCTGCTGCTGAGCGATGTCCCCTATCCATCATCTGAATACACCCAGCTCGGCCTGAAAGCAGGGCAGGAATTCTGGTACCGCGCGCAGCTGGTCGATAAAACCGGGAACGAGTCGGGCTGGACAGACTGGGTGCGCGGCCTGTCGAACGACAACGCCGATGACTACCTGGGCGATATTGCCGACGACTTCATGAAGGCCAAAGACGGTGACGCGCTGACGAGCCAGATTGACCAGAACATCGAGGGTATCCTGCAAAATGCGCTGGCCAATAACGCAACTATCGAACACCAGTGGGCGCAGTACGGTAGCGTTCGCGCCGATATTCTGGTGGTGAAAACGACAATCGCGAAAGTTGATGAGGCCATGTCAGAGCTTAAAACTCAGGTGCAGGCGCAAATCGACGATGTGACGGCCACGCTGGAAGATAAGCTGACGGCGACCGTCGATGCGGATGGCGCTACCGCTATTCATACCCTTAAAGCGGGCATCAGGATTAATGGCGTGTACTACAGCGCCGGGATGAGCATTGCGGTTCTGGCAGAAAACGGTAAGCCAGTTGTCACCCGTATTGGATTCAATGCGAACCAGTTTGTTCTGATGAGTGGTGAAGGTGATACTCAATATTCTCCGTTTGCAGCGATTAATGGTCAGGTATTTATCAGTAGCGCATTCATTCAGGATGGCACAATTACCAATGCAAAAATCGGCGAATATATCCAGTCAACAAACTATGTTTATGGAATGCTCGGCTGGACCATAAATAAAAACGGTTATGCAGAATTTAATAACGTTACTGTGCGTGGCGCACTCTATGCAACATCCGGCGCATTCAGCTTTAACGGTGTGAATAATACTGTTGTGCTGAATGGAAATGGTGTGACTGTAAACCTTCCAAACGGTGGCCGGATAGTTCTCGGCACATGGTAATAATATGGCGAGTGGATTATTAATTGATTTAAATGATGGTCGTCCTATGGCTATTACCGCCGGACTCCGCGCCCCGGTATTCAGTACAGGTGTTGCGGGTGGGTATTATGGTGACGGAAACGAGGTTTCGTATATTGATACGCCAGGCTGGAATGGCGGTTATGAATCGGTCTATATCCCCGTTGAAACGGTCGCGGCATATGAAGTCGGAACAGACCTGTATCCCACGGTCGCCTATCTTACCAGCGTGAATCAGGAATCAGGCCGCTTGCGTCTGACCTCCGGTTCAACCAGTGGGCGACCGCGCAGGCGAAATCTGTGGGCCGGTCAGGTCTGGTTTATCACGCCAGCCAGCCAGTCCGGTAACTCCGGGTTACTTATTCAGGACTCCACTGACTTCACCGTTATACCCACCAACGCCAACCTTGGAAGTTGTATATGGTATGGCGACGTTAATATAAACGGTGCCTGGAATATACCTGTTGATGGAATGGTGTTCGCGTCCTGGGATAATCCCAGTGCTGTTTTATCGAGAATGGGCAATACAATTTATTGCACGGTCGACCAGAATATTTATGAAGAAACCAGCGGGAATATTTGGGTACGCATTGCGATATTCGGGAATGCTGCCCCTTATGCCGGAACAGGACTTAATTATTTCAACGCCGCAGGTCAATGCACTTTTTCAACCACCCGCAAACCTTTTGTGATTCAGGGCTTTTTCTACCCGTCGACTAACTGGCAGGGAATTGGCGGCATGGTACCGCTCGGAACCTGTGGCTGGGCAGTACGGCCCGCCACTAACTCAACCAGCTGGAACATTGTCAGGATGAAAGGGCTGATGATGTCAGGCGGCAACGTAAAGAGCGGTTTTGGCCGTATCGTCAGACGTGTTTCGCGTCAGACCTTCGATATTCAGTCAGAGGGCGTATCGGGCGTAAAACTCCCCGTCATCCCGAACTTTTATTAATCAGGAGTAGGCAATGTCTGCTGGAACTATTTCCATTCAAAATAATGCAGCGGCGGTGGTCGGTGATGGAACGGTATTTACCACTGAATTATCCGCGGGTGATTTCATTGTTATTACCACAGGCGGGGTGACCTATACGCTGCCGGTGAAATCTGTCGAGAGCGATACCGCACTGACACTTGCCCGGAACTACAACGGCCCGGCGGTGACTGGCGCCGCATGGACGGCAATGCCGCGGGATACCCTGAACCGCATCAGCGCGCAGATTGCAGCGGATACAGCTTATGCAATTCGCCAGCGCGTTCTGGAAATCGATAACTGGTATCAGTTGCTGGAAGTTAACGGCAACGTGACAATCAAAATGGCTGACGGTTCGAGCTACACAGGCCCCTCCTGGCTTCGCCTGATTGATATTATGAATGCGCTGGATATCGACCAGGTGACCTCTATCGCTGACCAAATACGGGCCGATGCGGCACAGGTGGCTGAGGATAAGCCGGTTATCGTACAGGCGAAGGATGATGCAGAAGCGGCAGCTGTTGCTGCGGCTGCATCACAAAAGGCGGCGGCAAGCTCTGAGGCCGCCTCTGCAAGCTCTGAAACAGCGGCGGCAGACTCGGCAACTGCGGCAGCTAAATCGGCGGAAGAGGCGGCATCCCATAACCCGGCAGAGGCGCTGGTAAAGACCAACAACTTGAGCGACCTTGCGGATCGTGAAGAGGCGTGGCTTAACGTTCGCCCCACGGGACCGACGCCGCTTGCAGCTGACCCTATCGATGATCTGGACTCTGCAACGATGGGATGGGTCAAGACCTTCATTGCTTCCGTTAAATCTGTCATAACTTCGTGGAGCGTTATCATCAGCAGTGCGACGGCTCCGGCTAATAACACCACTGTTAAAGGTGGTGCCGTTCGCTCAGTATTTAAGGTCGGAAATGATGAGTATGCATCGGCAGACTTTCAGGTTTCATCAGTTAACCTTGGAGGTGTGAAGACGGTATCCGCAGAGGTGGTCGTTAAAGATGCAACCAGCGGCGCGGCGACATCAAAGACAATAAAGTTAGGGACCATTGACGGTTTAACGGGCGGGTTATTAACGTCAGCGTTTGGTAAAGCAAATGCCACGCCAGGCAGTTTTGACTCTCTGTATACGGGAAACAGAAACTATGGTCTCTACTTTGAGCAAATGGCCGTCGTGGGCACTGGTTATTTATACCCGCACATCAGCTTTAAACTTTACTGGCCTGGTAATTATGGCGGGGCGTTTACATGGTCGGCCTGGGCAAATACCAACAGCCCGGAATACGTGTTGTCATGGACGTACGAGGGCGGGACCACTCCGAACAGATGGCAGTTCAATGGCACGAACGGTAATGCTACGGCAACAGGTAGCTGGAATGGTGGTTCGGACGTAAGGCATAAATACGGTATTGAATTGCTCCGCAATCCCCTTGAGGCTGTTCTTTCCTTCCGCGGTGCAACTTATCACAAGAAAGATGGTGGGGAAGAGGTCGGGCTGATTTCCCAGGATGTTGAAAAATACTGCCCACAAGCCATTTCTGAGACTTCAAGGGAATTCTCGGATGGACGTAAAATTGAGGACTTTAAAAATCTCAATACAGCTGGCGTTGCCGCGGCGTACTCCGTTGAAGCGACTAAGCAGCTGGTTAAGTTGATGAAGCTGATGCTGGCCGATCCGGATGCCGCGCTGAAACGTATTGAGGAATTAGAAACATACATTAATGATGCGCCGGTGGAGGACTTCGGCGGTCACGAGTAGCTATAAGGTGCCGCAGCCTGTGGTATGCAACCACAGGCTGCGGCTAGGCCAGGTGTTCATGCCGTGGCGCTGGCGCAAGTATAGGGGAAATCACTCATTCGGCAACAAGCCAGAACTCTGCTTCCTCAAACATTTCCTGAACCACTCGGCTAATCTGCTCTTTCTCATGCTTGCTGGCGTCAGTATTGATCGCCGGCAGCGTCATCATAGGTTTTACCCTCACATCAGCATCAGGGAAGATGCGCTGCACCCTTTTGCTCAACTCCCCCAGAATGATGTCTTTCGCACCGGGCAAACCATCAAAATTTCTTTTGTCATAAACGAGTTCCACAAACATGCTTAGCTCCTCTTTACTGGATATAAGTACAGTATATACTGTATGTATAAACAGTATCAATGTGAGTGAGTTTATTATGCAGTTTTATTCACCAACCGAACTTAGAGAGATAGTCGCGCTGCCATTGTTCAGTGATCTGGTACCTTGTGGTTTTCCTTCCCCGGCTGCTGATTATGTTGAGCAACGCATTGATTTAAATGAATTACTTATACAGCATCCCAGTGCTACCTATTTCGTTAAAGCGTCAGGCGATTCAATGATAGAGGCAGGGATCAGTGATGGTGATTTGCTCGTAGTGGACAGCTCAAGAAAAGCCGAACACGGCGATATTGTCATTGCTGCTGTCGATGGTGAGTTTACTGTTAAGCGTCTGCAGATGAGGCCAACGATACAGCTAAACCCGATGAATAGTGCTTACTCTCCGATCATCATTGGTAGCGAAGAGACGCTGGACGTGTTCGGGGTGGTGACTTTCATCGTGAAAGCGGCCAATTGATATGTTCGCGCTCTGTGATGTGAATTCGTTCTACGCATCCTGCGAGACGGTATTCAGACCAGATTTGAAAGGGCGGCCGGTGGTCGTTCTTTCGAATAACGACGGCTGTGTGATCGCCAGGTCAGCAGAGGCAAAGGCTGCCGGAATCACCATGGGGGAACCGTACTTCAAGCAAAAGGACCTGTTCCGGCGCGCTGGCGTGGTCTGCTTCAGCAGCAACTACGAGCTCTATGCTGACATGTCTCATCGGGTGATGACGACGCTTGAGGAGATGAGTCCCCGCGTCGAAATTTACAGTATCGACGAGGCATTCTGCGATATTACCGGCGTGCGTAACTGTCGTGATCTGACGGAATTTGGCAAAGAGATCCGCGCGACCGTATTGCAACGCACACACCTGACCGTGGGGGTCGGAATAGCTCAGACAAAAACGTTGGCCAAGCTGGCGAACCACGCCGCCAAAAAGTGGCAGCGACAGACTGACGGAGTCGTTGACTTGTCGAACATCGAGCGGCAGCGCCGCTTGCTTGCGTTGGTGCCCGTTGAAGATGTCTGGGGCGTCGGCAGGCGCATCAGCAAAAAGCTCAATGCAATGGGTATCAAAAACGCCCTGGAGCTTTCAGAGCAAAGCACCTGGATCATCCGTAAGCACTTCAACGTTGTCCTGGAACGAACGGTACGAGAACTCCGCGGCGAACCTTGTCTGGAACTTGAAGAATTTGCACCAGTAAAGCAGGAGATCGTCTGTTCCCGCTCGTTTGGTGAACGCGTCACAGAGTACGAACAGATGCGGCAGGCAATTTGTAGCTACGCAGCGCGCGCAGCGGAGAAATTGCGTGGTGAACATCAATATTGCCGGTTCATTTCTGCGTTTGTGAAAACTTCGCCATTTGCGCTTAACGAGCAGTATTACGGCAATAGCGCCTCGGTTAAATTACTGACGCCAACACAGGACAGCAGGGACATCATCAATGCGGCCACTCGCTGTTTAGATAAAATCTGGCGCGACGGTCACCGCTTCCAGAAAGCAGGGGTGATGTTGGGCGACTTCTTCAGCCAGGGCGTAGCGCAGCTGAATCTGTTCGATGAGAACGCCCCGCGGGCTGGCAGCGAACGATTGATGGAGGTGCTGGATCACCTCAATGCAAAAGATGGGAGAGGAACTCTGTACTTTGCAGGGCAGGGAGTTCAGCAGAAGTGGCAAATGAAGCGGGAGATGCTTTCGCCACGATACACCACTCGCTATTCAGATCTCTTAGTCGTCCGGTGATGTGCTATTCAATAAGATTAAATTCCATGCAATACGTCATCACGGGACATTGCAGCCTTTTAGACGTGATAGTCAATTGATGACAATAACTAACAAGCTCATACATTA